>NZ_JAXIXE010000040.1:0-3493 GCF_036305205.1 Megasphaera massiliensis | reverse complement strand
ATGCCGAACACAGCAGTTAAGGCCGCAAACGCCGAAAGTACTTGGGGGGAGGCCCCCTGGGAGGATAGGAAGCCGCTGATTCAGCAAAGAAGCACTTCGATAATGAAGTGCTTCTTTTTTTATGCAAACAATGAAATAAAAATTACGACGGATGTCGAAGACGACCGGACTGTCGTTGTCGGAAGGATGTACCGGTCTTTTCATGGATGCGAAGCGACAAGTCTGTCGTAGTCAGCATGATGTGTCCGGTTTTCAGACAAATGACAAGGTTGATGAAAGAGACGAACTGAATAAATCGCTTACTCCGAAGCAGATCTTCGAAGTGGGTGCGGGAATAATGATAACAAAGTGCAATTAACTCATGGCACTTTGTTTTTATTGTTATCTTTTTCAAGCTAACAACAATTAACAATTTTAATATAATAATAACAAAACAGCATAATATCATGAATTTAACAACATAAAACATATATTTATTGACAATTATGTATGTAAAATATAAAATAAAAATAATAATCCGTTGCGATTGACAACATATATAAGATTATCTGTTAAAATTCTGTTAAAAACAATAAGTTATCTAATTAGAGGTGAACGGGAAAAAGCGGGTTTTTAAGGAGGTTCTACTATGAATAGGCAGTACAAAGTCATTTGGAGTAAAGTGAAGCACTGTTATATTGTCGTATCAGAACTAGTCAAACGCAATGGTAAATCATCATCGGTGAAATCTAAGTCAGGTCAAAAAATTGGCGTGACTTTAGCTGTGTTGGCCCTATGCTTTGGTATCAGCGGGTACAGTCTTGCAGCTGACCTGACAGAAGATCAGCAGGCCGTATATGATGCCGTGATTGCAAAACTTCGGTTAGGGGAAGGCCCTGGCATTACTATAGGGGAAAATTCGTCTACAAAGAAGGAGACGTCGGTCGCAATTGGTAAAGGTGCATCTACGACTGCGGACAATGCTGTAGTTATAGGTACAGAGGCCTCTACCGAGGGTGGCCCTTCAATTGCTATTGGACATGGTGCGAAAATTTCAAAATTTAATACTTCAGAGGCCCTCGCTATCGGCCAAGGAGCAGAGTCTACTAATGGAAGTATTGTTATCGGGAAAAATGCTAAGGACTATGATACTGATCCTGCTAAAGCCGGAAGAGGAATCTTTATTGGCCATGATGTAAAAAGCTATGGCAACGTTGCTCAGGTTATAGTAGGCAATCATGGGGAGGTAAAAGGACAGGGTGCTGTCGCTATAGGGGCTGATACTAAAGCGCTTGATGAATACACTGTGGCACTTGGACAGCTTGCAGAGGCCAGGGCTAAATCTTCATCGGCTATTGGCTCCGGTAGTATTGCTGAAAAAATGGGAACGGCGATAGGTAAAAATGCTAAAGCCAATGAGGAAGGCGCAGTAGCACTTGGCTATAACTCAAAAGGAAATGTAGAGGATGGAGTTTCAATAGGTTCTTATTCAATAGCGGACCGTGAGACCGGCGAAATCGGCTATGCGTCAGGTGGCGATAATAGTACTGTAGAAAAAGTGTTGGAATCTACCGGTCAAAAAGCAAGATATGATGAGCTCTCAGCTATCATTGAGCCTTTAAAGAATGAATATAATGCATTATATAATGCATATTGGAATACTCCTTCAGGATCGGCAGAAGAAACAGAAGCCAAGCAGAAATTAGATAATTGGAAAGCTGAACATCCTGATTATATTCCAGCTGTAAATGAACAAAAACAGATGATTAGAGCATGGCAATCGGGGCTCGGTGCAGTTTCTGTAGGTCGTCCTGATTATACAAGACAAATAACCAACGTTGCAGCCGGCAGTGAAGATACTGATGCAGTTAACGTGGCACAGTTGAAAGCTGTGGAACATGAAGGAATAAACTTTAAAGGTGATGGAGAAACTGTTATTCATCGTGATTTAGGTGAAGAGTTAATTATTGCCGGTGGAAATTCGGATTATACAGCGTTAACAGATAACAATATTGGTGTTGTTGCCAATGAGGATACCGGTTCTTTAACGGTTAAATTATCTAAGAATCTCAACTTGGCTGACGGTAGTGTAACTTTTATTGAAATCGCAAAAGATACAGAGGGTAATACACTTATTAAAGGTGAAAATGGTAAGTGGTATAGAGACTTAACTGATGCAGAATACGATGCATATACTGAGACGTACAGCAAAGATGGTAAAACTTTAACAGCAATAAGTCCGATATTAGATTCGGTGAAGTTGACTTCAGCCGGTCTTAATAATGGTAACCAACGTATTATAAACGTGGCTGCCGGCACAGACGATGCTGATGCTGTTAATGTGTCACAGTTAAACGCATTAACTCAAAAAGTAGATAAAAATGCGATACATTATATCTCTGTAAATGGCTATGGCGATAGAGACGCCGAAGGATCAAACTGGAGAAATGATGGAGCAAGCGGTGATGGCGCAATTGCTATTGGGCATGAAGCAAAAGCATTTGGAATGGAAAGTAATGCTATAGGAAGTAGTGCATGGGGCATAGGTAACTATTCTCAGTCTTGGGGATATTATGCCTTGGCAGGTGTTGAACCGGGGATTGATCAAGCAACTTATGATGCTTTGCCGGTTGAAGAAAAGCAAAATTATACACGGCTGGGAATGTCAATAGGCGAAGAAGACAATACTTTATATTATCGTACTACTTATAAAGAGTATACGATGAATGAATTTATGGCTCTGTCTGATGAAGAACGAAGAGAATTACAAAGCGAAAAAGGCTATGGATATTCAAGCAGTAGACAGGTTTGGACGCCGGCACCTCGATCTATAGCGATTGGTCATTTAACAAAGGCATTAGGAACTGCAACTACAGCAATTGGTAATATAGCTGAAGCTACCGGCAATCAATCCACTGCTATAGGTTCTATGGCTAAGGCTTCAGGAAGCTCCAGCTTTGCTGCCGGTGATAGAGCTGAAGCACAAAAAGTAGGATCTATTGCTATTGGTTTGAAAGCACAAGCCGCTGATTATTGGGGAACGGCTTTAGGATCTTATACGATAATAGAGGGCGAGCAAGGAACGGCCATTGGGGTAAGTGCTAAGGCTTACACGGAAAGAGGGGTCGCGTTGGGGGCGGCTTCAAAAGCAGAACGTGAAAAAGGCGTAATCGGTTATGCCTTAGGTGGCGATAATAGTACCTTTGAAAAGGCCATGGAGTCCAGTGGGCAAAAAGCCAGATATGATGAAATTACAGGCATTATTAATTCCTTAAAGGACGAATATTATAGTTTAGCAATTCCTTATTGGAATGCTCCTTCAGTGAGGGAAGAAATAGCGGCAAAAGAGAAACTAGATGCATGGGAAGCTAAACTGATGTGACCCCAAAAAGTTAGACTTTTATTTCCGAGCAACCCGAAATAGTTGCTCGGAATTTTTTTATGCAGTTTGATTGGCTAGCCGATAGGAAATCGGGCTCTGCCATCCAAGCTTTTCTTTAATCCGATCTACGTT
>NZ_JAXIXE010000039.1:0-71087 GCF_036305205.1 Megasphaera massiliensis | reverse complement strand
CTTGATGTTTTCTTCACGACAAATCCGGAGTACTCGTTTGTCATTGAGGTGCATGCCGTAATACCGTTCCATATCGTCTCGAATTCGGCGGTATCCTTTATCCGGATAAGCCCGGTGAATTTCTTCTACCTTTGCCGCAATCAATCTGTTTTCTTGTTCCATCGCAGGAATTTGTCGATGAAGCCATTTGTAATAAGAGGCTCGAGTTACTTTCCCTAATTTACATAAGGCTGAAATAGGATAACCATGTTCCTCGTGTTCTTCCTGAATGGCAAGATAAATATGACGTTTTTTTAATCGGCTCAGTCCCGCCTCCTCTCTATTTCGTCCAATTTTTTTAAGAAAGAAATCTCCATTTCCGCTTGTTTTCGCTTAGCTCTTTCTAGCTTGAGTTCGGCACGTAATCTTTCTACTTCCGTAAGTTGGTCTTCCGTTTTTCTTT
This sequence comes from Megasphaera massiliensis, assembly GCF_036305205.1. NCBI lineage: Bacteria > Bacillati > Bacillota > Negativicutes > Veillonellales > Veillonellaceae > Megasphaera > Megasphaera massiliensis. The sequence continues at coordinate 70,645 of NZ_JAXIXE010000039.1, read as the reverse complement.
TCCCGCGATTATCCTGTAAGGCATCAAGACCACCGGCCTCGTATTTCAGCGTATAGCTGCGTGCCTGTTGGTAGGAAATGCCGTACTTTACCGCAGTTTCTGCGTAATTATGGTCATGAGCAATACAATACTGAACCATTTCAACTCGCTCATCAAATGTTGTTTTTCTGCCTTTTGTCATGATGAAAGTTCCTCCTGTTCCAGAAGCTTTTAGTTTCTCATGACTATTATACTGCTTAATCCATGTGCGTAGTTGTTTGGATGTTCTCACCCCAAATCTTTGGCAGATAACAGACAGAGATCCTTCCTGATTCAGATAAGCGGTTACTGCCTGAACTTTGCATTCACGAGAATAGTGTTTATTCCTCGTATATGTAAATGCCTCGATTCCATTCCCTTTATAACTACAAATCCAATCTCTGACAGAAGATTGGCCAACGGACAGACGCTTGGCGGCAGCAAGGATAGATTCTGTCCCACGGAGGATGCTTTTGACGGTATGCAATTTCTCTTGAGCACATATCTTTGTTTTTCGCATTAAAAATACTCCCCTTCAAGCAGCATGAGATTTTATTATTTCTCATGTCTACCTAAAGGGGAGCATATCACGGACGGTCTCGGTATTACTTATCACGCGACAGGTCGACCTCTTTCAGGGGAATGAGGTGTGTCTTGTGTTTAAATTTATGATAGAGGAAGACTGCCAGGAAGACAGGAATGCCGATGTAGGCGACGCTGGCACCGTACCAGTCGATTTCGGCACCGGTAAAGGCCGAGTAGTTCTGACCGGCCGTGACGATGATACACATGATCAATGCCAAGAGGGGGCCGAAGGGGAACCAGGTTGCTTTATACGGCAGGTCTTTCAGATCCTTGCCTTGGGCGATATAGGCCCGGCGGAAGCGATAGTGGCAGATGGCGATGCCAATCCAGGTGATGAAGCCGGCCATGCCGCTGATGTTAACCAGCCAGTCATAGGCCTTGCCTTCGCCGATGAGGGACGTGAGGAAGGCGGCCAAGCCGAAGACGACCGTTGCAAATAAGGCATACGACGGGACGCCGCGCTTATTCAGCTTGAGGAAGCATTTCGGAGCCTGACCCGTTTCAGCCATGGCGTAGAGCATACGTGTGGAAACGTAGAGGCCCGAGTTGCCGGCCGAAAGGACGGCCGTCAAGATGACAGCGTTCATGATCGAAGCGGCGGCGACTAAGCCGAACCGTTCAAAGACCAGCGTAAAGGGGCTGATGGAAATGTTGACGATATCCGTATTGAGCAGGTTCGGATCGGTATAAGGAATGAGGAAGCCGATGACCGTAAAAGCGCCTAAGTAGAAAATGAGGATACGCCAGAAAATCGAATGGACCGCACGGGGGACATTCTTTTCCGGATCTTCACTTTCACCGGCGGCAATGCCGATCATTTCCGTCCCTTGGAAGGAGAAGCCGGCGACCATGAAGATACCCAACATAGCCGTGAAGCCGCCGACGAAGGGCGCTTCATCGACGGTCCAGTTGACGAAGCCCGGTGACGGTTCAGAGCCGAGGCCCAAGATCAAGAGGGTCCCTGTAAACAGGAAGATCAAGACCGTCAGGACCTTGATACCGGCGAAGATGAATTCACTTTCGCCGTACGACCGGGTTGACAGGTAGTTGAGGGCGAATAAGATGACTAGGAACAAGCCGCTCCAGAGGGCTGCCGGTACGTCGGGGAACCAGTACTTCATGATGAGGGCGCCGGCGACGAGTTCGGCCGCAACGGTAATGGCCCAGTTGAACCAATAGTTCCAGCCCAAGGCAAAGCCCAAGGACTTGTCGACGTAGCGGTTGGCATACGTTTCAAAGGAGCCGCTGACCGGAAGGTATGAAGCCATTTCACCCAGTCCTGTCATAAGAAAATAGACCATGATGCCGATGAGGGCATAGGCGACGAGTGCCCCACCCGGCCCAGCAGTGCTGACTGTTTCACCGCCGGCGACGAACAAGCCGGTACCGATTGCACCGCCGATGGCGATCATGTTCATGTGGCGGGCTTTCAGACTGCGGCGCAGCTTTTGCTGCTGCTGTTGAGTTTCTTCCATGCAAAATCACAACCTTTTGTATTAAATTGATAACTAGAATCTAAAAAAACTCATACGAATATATTATATAGGATGACAGCGATAATGACAAATAAATATTCTGCAATTATGCAAGAATTATATAGGGAAGCGAATCATTTGTAGCCTTTTAGCGGCTTTTCGGCTATAATGGTAGTGTTATCATGCGTAATGGGAAAGGATAGATTATGGAATTAGAAGAATGCCGCCGGGAGATTGACTTATTGGACCGGGACTTGGCCAAGATACTGGAACGGCGCATGCAGGTCGTGGCTGCTGTCGCCGCTTATAAAAAAGAGCATCACATGGAAGTCTATGATCCGCGAAGGGAGCGTCAAGTGCTGGATAAAATTTCTAATTTGACGGAGCAGAAAAATTTGGCCCCTTATTTGCGCCGCATCTACCAGTGCATCATGGATGAAAGCAAAAAATACGAACGGGAACACATGGGGATAGGCTGATGGAAGAACTTATTGTACGAGGCATTGCCGAACGAATTTTATTTGAGGCCTCCGATTCGGATTACCGCGTCTTTCGCCTCCATGATGAAAGCGACGATACGACCTATACCGTGACTGGTCACGGAACGAAGCCCCTCGTCGGCGACCGCCTGGAAGTAAAAGGCCATTGGGTACAGCATAAGCGCTATGGACGACAGTTTGCGGCCGATGGTTGGAGCCGCGTCATTCCCGAATCGGTCGACGGCATTGAACGCTTCCTTGGAAGCGGCGCCGTCAAAGGCATGGGGCCTGCTTTGGCCCACCGCGTCGTCGCCCGTTTTGGCAAGGATACGATGGAGATTTTGGAAAAGGATGCTCAGCGCTTACTTGAAATCGAAGGCATCGGGCCTAAAAAATTGGCCGTCATAACGGAATCTTTCTACGAAGAAAAACAGATCAACGACATCGCCTACGATTTGGAACAACACGGCGTCGCCGGACGCTATGCCGGTCGCCTCCTGCAGAAATACGGCGACGATGTGAAATACGTCTTGACCGAAGAACCGTATCGGATGATTCATGAAATCGACGGCTTCGGCTTTAAGACGGCCGACCAAATCGCCTTGGCGTACGGCATGGACCGTCAGTCGCCGCAGCGCCTTGGTGCCGGCCTGGCCTACGTCCTCCAGACCATGACCCAAAACGGCCACGTCTGCATTCCCGATACGGAATTGGTGCGGCGGGCGGCCTTTCTCCTGCAGGTCGATGCCCTGGGCCTCCACGATATCTTACAGGATACCGTCGATATGGGGCAATTACGGACGGCGGATTTTGAGGGGACGGTCTACGTCTATACGCCGGAAGCCTATGAAGAGGAAGAAGCCATTGCCGGCCGGATCCGCGAGATGACTGAGATGAAACCTCTTTCCATGAAAACGCATGTTCAGCTCTTTCTGGACCGCTGGCAGGATTCCTGTCATTTTGAACTGGCAGACAAGCAGCGGGAAGCCGTCGAAAAATCCCTCCAGTCGGGGATGACTGTCATTACCGGCGGTCCCGGGACGGGGAAGACGACCGTCGTTCAGACCATCATCCGCCTGGCCGAACAAGAAGGCCTGCGCATCCTGCTCTGTGCGCCGACGGGGCGAGCTGCTAAGCGTCTGGCTGAAACGACGCAGCGCAAGGCGAAGACCATCCATCGACTCCTCATTCCCGACGGCCATGTCGGCAAAGTCCAGTCCTTTGAATACAATGAAACGAAGCTCTTGCCGGCCGACTTAGTCATCGTCGACGAAGTGTCCATGCTCGATATGGAAATGATGTACCACTTACTGAATGCCTTGAAGCCCCAGTGCCGCTGCATCCTCGTCGGCGACGCCGACCAATTGCCGTCGGTCGGAGCCGGTGCCGTCCTCCACGACGTCATCGCCTCGGAAACGGTGCCTGTCGTCCGCTTGGATACGATTTTCCGCCAAAAAGAAGGGGGCCGCATCGTAACCAATGCCCACCTCATCAACAACGGCCGCCTGCCGGTGGTCAACGAAGACCTGGAATTCCGCTTCGTCGAAATCGAGACCGAAGCCGACGGGGCGACGAAGATCAGCGCCTTGTACCGCAGTGAAGTTGAGGAAACAGGTGACGAATTTGCCGTCCAGGTCTTGTCTCCCATGTACAAGGATCCCTGCGGCGTCGACAACCTCAATCAGCTCATTCAGGAGCGGCTCAATCCGCCCGTTCAAGGGAAGGGTGAATTGAAGGGCCGCCACATGATTTTCCGCGTCGGCGACAAGGTCATGCAGAAGCATAATGATTACGAAAAAGGCGTCTTCAACGGCGACATCGGTCAAATCTTTGCCGTTCAGCATGACATGGTCTACGTTCGTTATCCCGAACAGGACGTCAAGTATGAAGGCGCGGAAATCGACGAAATCACCCTGGCCTATGCCATTACTGTCCATAAGAGCCAGGGGAGTGAATACCATACGGTCATCATGGCCCTGGTCAACAGCCATTCCATCATGCTCCAGCGAAACCTCTTCTATACGGCCGTCACCCGGGCCAAACGAAAAGTCATCTTAGTCGGCACTAAACGGGCCGTCCAAACGGCTGTCCAGAACCAGCGGACGAGCCGCCGCTTTACCTTGCTCATCCCGCGGCTCCAAGGAGAGCTGCTTACGTAATATTTTGCGACAGGAGGCATTTTTATGTCACTGCTCACCCTTATTACCAACCTCTTCTATCCGCCGACCTGCCCGGCCTGCGGCGTCCTGATGAAACGGGACGGCGACTGGTGCCCGTCGTGCCTCGCTCGAGTGTGGCATCCGCGGCGCATCAACCGCTCCCGACAATTGAAGGCCCTCGACGCCTGTTACTGTTTGGCCGACTACGACGGGGCCATGCGCCGTCTGATTCATGATATCAAGTACAAGGGCAGAGAGGGAAAATGCCGATCCTGTCGGGTATTGCTGGACCGATTTCCCTGGCCCGAACGACTGAAAGCCATCGACATGGTCGTTCCCGTGCCCTTAGCACCGGAGAAAATGAAAAGCCGCGGCTTCAACCAAGTCGAAAGCCTTTTCAAAACATGGGCTGACGATCATTATCGCTGGGCCGACATCCTCCAGCGTTTGCGTCCCACCGATGCTCAGTGGCATCTTCCCAGAAGTCAGCGTTCCGAAAACGTCCACCGCGCCTTCGGCCTTCGGGAAACAGCCGATGTCAAGAATAAGCATATCCTCCTTGTAGAGCAAAGATGATTGAGATTGATACAAAATTTTGAATGGTGTGCATAGCTGAAAAGCCCATATATAGCAAGGTTTCCGTTTAGGTCGCCAAAGTGCCAAACTTTTTTTATGCCTAAAATTAGGGAGAAGTTCAGGGTGAAGAAAAGAAGATTGCCAGTAAAATAGATACGGCAGTAACGATAGCTTTTTATCGTTACTGCCGTATTTTATGCGGGGGTCATCATCATATCATAGTGCTGGGTCTGTTCCATTACATCGAATATGAGTTTGAATGTATAACGAATTTGATCTATATTTTCTGCGTCTTCTACATAGTCGAGTCCGTCATTGAATCGTTGATTTTCAGCTCCTATATACCTTAAAAGGGCGTTCAGTAAATGTTGCTTTTCTCTGTTTTCAGTTCCGTCAGGTCTTATTTCGAGAAATTCGTCTTTTCGTTTCATGATGCGATCTGTTAAAGTTTGACCTTCGTAACCGCTAATTTGGATAAAGTAATATTCCAAAATTTGTCTGGCTGTACGCATAATGACCGTAGCGGATTTTGCTTCCTTATATTCTTTCCATAAAGCGGCGTATGCATCACGTACAGGTGTATAGTTTTTTTCGATTGCAGGGGTATCGCTGTTGATATCTCGTTTGACGCATAGTTTTACTATCGAGACATTTCGTGTTTTTTGAATGAGATAAGAATTTACGCAATGATAGTATTTGAGTCGGTTATATGAAACTTCCTTATGGAAAAAGGCATTATGCGTCAGAATAAAAATTTGTTTTATATAGCGCGGTGTATCTTGCTTTGAAGCAGAACCATTATTAAAACAAATGGAAATCATTTCACGGATGATGGCACTGACAATGAACAGTGATGTGCTGTCCATGCTTGAAACAGGGTCATCAATAACTACGATTCGGTCTTTAAAATCGCTGTCAGCATGTTCGCGTCCTTTGACTTTGTGGTAAAAGTAAAGGAATGCAATAAAATTACGTTCACCTTCGCTTAAACCATGTGCTGGGGAGCCATCATCTCGAATAATTTCATATTTGGTGGAATCGCGTTTATTCTTTTGAAGACGGAACCCTTGGAACCCTGAATCTAGTAATTCTTTATTGATTGTTTCCATTGTCGAATCGACATTGACAATCTGACTATTCAGTTTAGCAATCTGTGATTTTAAAGAAAGGCCTTTTTGGGTAATGTCATTTTGTTCTTTCGTCAATTTTGAAATTTCTGCATTCACATTTTTTAGACTGGTGCGGTAAGCATCAAGTTCTTTTTTAGATAGGAAAGCCATATGCTGCCAGACTGATTTTTTACACTCGGCCTGTTTTTCCTGTAAAGAAGCAATGATGTCGTTGTTAGCTTGGATAGCGGCATTGAATTTTTTTATTAAAGCATTTAGGCTATCAACAAGTTCAGATGTATCTTCTAAGTAAATAGGGCGTGAAGGTGCATCTAATTTCTCCTGTATGAAACCTTGGTTAATTTGTACAGTCTTTTTCAGGTTAATAAGTTGTTCTTTGTATACTGTGAAATCAATGCGAGAAAACTCGCAGTTTAGATTATTATCGAACTGGGTTAATAATCGAGCGAATATATCATTGTAAGACTGTTGGAAATTTTCTAGTGAATCGATATCAGACTTATATTCTTCATCGAAACAGGCGGCAAGCTGTTTTGCAAAATCAGCAGGAAGAAGCTGATGACAATAAGGGCAATGGCCATCTGTTTTTTCTGCGAATAACTCGTGACCTTGTTTGACCCAGTCCGTTGCACCTACCGCCTGTATGAATTTTGCAAAAGGAGTATCGGCACTGCTGATGATAGGTTGGGAAAGTAATACCGAATCCAGAGGTTCTTCAGGGGAATCCTTACATCCTTCTTTTAAAAGAGGATAGGATTTGGCTCTTTCATCAAATGCAGTTTCATATAAAGATTGCAGTACATTGAAATCTTGCTCCTTAGGTTCACTGATGGAAAGCAATTCATCAGTGAATACGGATTTTTTTCCTCTTTTACCTGCAAGTGCCTTTGCAAAGCGGTTGCGGATATCTGATGTGGTTTCCCAGCAAGAGGACTCCAATGCGATTCTTAATGCGGGAAGCTTTTCTTTTGCATCTGTAAGTGCATTTTTCTTTTCTTGATACTGCACTGCAAGCTTGTCGCGTTCTCCATTTAATTCGGCTACTTTATTTTGAATTTTGATATTTCCTTCGTTCAAACTGAAAACGCCAGGCATAGCAGCATCTTCCTTAATGTTTTTTGCGATGAAGTCCTGATCATAGACTAGAACTTCAAAGTTGCTGATGTCCGGGGTAATTCCGGATTTAGAACGAATAAGGCGGGCAATCGTGGATTTTCCGCTGCCATTTTTACCGTAAAAATAGTTAATGAGCGTAGGGTTTATTGTAACGCCATGAAACGTATTGTCGTCGAGAAAAATTGCTTTTATTGCGCCTTGCATTTTCTTTTCTGTCATTGAACTCGCCTCGTTTGTGATAGCAAAAGAACAAGCCTTAGCCGGGAAGGCTTAACAATCAGTAGGTTTAAATCGGGAACCCCAATTCACGGAATTCAGAAATCAAATCGACCTTTTTGACAGTCCAGTGTGTCCGATTGAGTTCACAGAAGCCTTTATGCCCATATATATCAAAATTCAGCAAGTTCTCGTTTAATATTTGCTGACTGAATTTCCAAAGAATGGATGGTTTGATGATAATTCCTTCATGGCGTACCTTTATTTTCAGGATGTAGCCGAACCCCGCTTGCTGATCCGGAGCGGCTAAACCATATCCTTCGTTTTCATGTGCAAAAATAGTAGGAAAGGTTTGAAGCGACTGAATTGCATCATCTGATAGAAGTGCGAACATTTTTTTTACGTCATCATCAATATATTCTGTAAGTGCTCTTGATGGTTCTATTGAAAAGCAGATTTCTGGATTTTTGATATCAATCATCCCGTCAACTATTAGATTGTAATAATCCGTATTAGGAGTCAGCGGCTGGTTGGGCACGATAGTTGGAATTGTTTTTTGTGTGGCATTTATGATTACATTATCAGCATGCTGAATCAACGTGTTTTTTTGTCCTTGCTGTGAGATGGACGGCGTAATTGAAGTCGTCGGCTGAGATATAGTGGTTTTGCTCAGGGTTAAATCATTGGACAATTAGAATCACACTCCATTGAAATTTCTTATTACTTGGGTGTTGGCTCTTTTGCTGGCCAAAGTTCGAGATACCGGTCACGTAATTCTTCGCGGATGCGAATAGAATTAGGCCTTAATTCTTCACGTAATCTTTCTCCTTCTTTAATGGACTGATTTTTACAGATTAAAAAATCAGGGTTAGAGGGGAGTAGCCGCATATATTTATCAGAGAGATAGTACAAATATTCATTGAAATTGTTTAACGTGTGGCAGACGATTTCCTGTATTTTTTCAGATTCGAAATCTCTCCAATCAAACTGCCATTTATTGTAGTTACGTTCAATCAATTCAATACAATGAATATCAAAAGCATCGCCTGTCGGATCGATGCGTATGCAGTATTTCAGAATATTTTTATAAGCATTTTTAAATTCTGCTAATAATTTTGCATCGTTATTGGAAATTTTTATATCACCCAATATAGTACTAGGAAATGTAGATGAGTTTCTGCCTGGCTGCATATTGATGTTGACCGTGTCGGCATGCTGTATGACTGTGTTTTTTTCCCCATACTGATTGATGCTTTTATTAGTTACTGCGTCAACAGAAACCTCTATTGGCTTTATTTGGCCCTTAGCTGGGAATTTGTTTGACATCTTAACCGCCCCTTTTGCCATCAGATAATTAGCGTATCGACATGAGTGATGTGGATATTTTTTTCACCATGTTGGTTGACTATAGTCGCATTTTGAATGATTTGTGTTTTTGAATAGTTGTTTTCTTCGGTGGTAGACGAATCGTCGGCTTCATAAGCCTTTTCTGAACTTTGATTGTTTTCTCCGTCAAGTACAGATGCGGATGCCGATTGATGGGATGTGTTGCTGCAAGTAACTTGCAGTTCCTGTTTAATATTGGCTCCTACACGTCCCTCATATTTTTCATAGCTGACGGGATACCAGGAGTGGTAGGTGTCGGCGCCTTTTATATTTTCATTAGAACGATTTGTGGCGATATAATACAAAATGCCCAAAAGAAGATCAGGAAGATTTATTTCTGTGTGGGTTATCAGGCTCTGTTTTTCAACCCATTTAGGCCAAATGAAAAATTTTTCATCTACTGGTATTGAGGAATCTTCTTGTATTAAACCGAGCAAATTACGGGTGAGTTGCTCGTATAGCGACTCGTTAATGAAATCACGGGTAAATTGCACCATCGCAGAAAAAGCTTTAGAATTTTCTTTTTGGATGTCTTCACCAAAGTTTCTGCGTTTATCATAATCGTTAAATCCAATGAAGGTACATAAATTCTTTTGGCATTGTTTAAAAAAGCTGGCATAGGTCTTAAGAGTGGTGCCTGCCGAACAGAAATCTGTAAGCTGATAAATTGAAATAAGCCTCCTGAACAATTCCGGTTCAGAGAGGCTTTCTTTTTGTCCTTTTACAAGCTCGGTATGTGTCTTTGTACTCTTTCTTGATCTGAGAACTTGGACAAAGAACGTACCGCCGCAAAGGAAGGGGATTCTCGTGTTTTTCATGATTGCCTCTGTTTTTCAAAAATAAACTCAATAAACTCGATATCCCATTGCAATAAACCCGATAAACAATATTCTGAAATCACAGATGGGGCAATGGGGCCGACATAGTTGCCTTTCTATCATTATATCACGTGATGGCATGATTGTCGTACTCCTGAATCCCTCAATCTGTAGTTAAAAAATCCGTTTCGAGGTTCATCTTTCGACGGGAAGATGCCTGGAGCCGAGAGATGGACATTAGATTTCTGTGTCAACCCACCAGGACGGTTGACCATGCGGAGCGAGGAGCATCCAAATGGTCAAGATGGGCGGCCCTGTGCGAAAACTCGCTTCGTTCGTTTATGAAAGCGAGTTAAACGATGGGCAAAAAACAGACAAATATTGAAAAGAAAAACTACTATATTCCATTGGAAATTACACCTGAAACCATCATTACCGAGGAATACAGAAACAGTGAAGTTCACTGGTCAAAAATCGGTTGCCGTAAGGTCCGTACTATTCTGATTCCAGCAACCAAAGAACAGTACTATGAATTCATGCGTCCGCTCTGGCGGGAAGATAAACGACAGCAGCGGCATGGTGCCGATGAGGTATCGGCGGACAAGGTGCGGGATGACTACGAGCTGGAGGTGCCTGATGACTTCAACTTAGAGGAAGAAGTCGTGAAGGAAGAGTTGCTGGCAGCGCTGCGCCATGAACTGGCAGCCCTGCAGGACATCGATCGGACTATCTTGATGATGCTTGCCGATGGTTCCAGCGAAGCGGCGACCGGGAAGGCCGTCGGCTTGAGCCAGAAAGCGGTGAACAAGCGCAAACATAAGCTCTATGCAACTCCTAAAGGAACACCTCGAAGACTTCCGTTAAATGGGGAAAAATCCGGCTGCAAAAAAAAGTGGCCGGATTTTTTTTTGAAATCGGTACTTAACGATAACGCGGTTGTCCTATTACTGGTGAAGGGCGAACGAAGAAGCTCTTCAGGAAGGAGGCAGACAGATGATTCACACACAGACACCTGAGAAACTGGCTCAGCAGCAAAAGCTGAACCGGGAACTGGCGGCAGTGCTGATGGCCATCAGCACCACGACCCGCAGTATCGCCAGGAACATCCATCTCTTATCGATGCAAAGACATGTGAAAGGAGTCAATCCGTATGACAAACGATGAATTGCAGAAACTGGCAGCAGCCCTGACCGATTGCGGAAAGGCGCTGCTGAAGATTTCCGAAGCCATGGCGGTGAAAGAAGATAATCCGCCAGCTTCAGAAGCAAAATCTGAGAAGGCTGAAGAGCCGCTGACCCTGGAAGATGTCCGTAAAGTTGCTGCCGACAAGGCTCGCAAGGGATTCACAGCAGAAGTCCGCAGCCTCATCCAGAAGTATGGGGCGGACAAGCTGTCCGGCATTGATGCGGCACAGTATGAAGCGTTCCTGAAGGAGCTAGAGGTGATCGGTCATGCCGGGTAAACACGCGATGCTGTCCGCATCTTCCTGCTACCGATGGTTGGCCTGCCCGCCGTCCGCCCAGGAATGTGCCAATTTGCCGGATACCTCCAGTGAATTCGCCCGCCAGGGAACAGATGCCCATACGCTCTGCGAATTCAAGGTGAAGACAGCTCTGGGGCAGAAGATGGAAGACCCGACGAAATCCCTGACGTACTTTGATGAGGAGATGGCGGAATGCACTGATGAATATGCGCAGTTCGTTATGGAATGTCTGGCAGCGGCCAAAGCATCCTGCAAGGACCCGCTGATTATGATTGAACAGCAGCTGGATTTTTCCAAGTGGGTTCCTGGCGGGTTCGGAACAGGCGACTGCCTCATCGTGGCCGACGATACCCTGACGGTCATCGATTACAAGAACGGCCTGGGAGTCCTGGTGGATGCCGAGAAGAATCCGCAAATGATGTGCTATGCCCTCGGCGCACTGAACTTGTTCGATGGCATCTATGATATCCACCAGGTGTCCATGACCATCTTCCAGCCCCGCCGGGACAACGTCAGTACCTGCACCATGAGCAAAGAAAAACTGCTCCAGTGGGCCGAAACGGTGTTGAAGCCCGCCGCGGAACTGGCGGCCAAAGGCGAAGGGGAGTACAAGGCTGGCGACCATTGCCGTTTCTGCAAAATCAAGGCGACATGCCGCAAGAGGGCTGAATATAACCTGGAACTGGCTCAGTATGATTTCGCCGTCCCGTCCACGCTTCAGGATGAAGAAATCGAAGCCGTCCTGGCCAAGGCCGATGACTTGGTGAACTGGGCCGGCGACGTCAAAGATTACGCCCTGCATCAAGCCCTTTCCGGCAAGCAGTGGGCCGGTTGGAAATTGGTCGAAGGCCGGTCGAACCGTCGGTACGTCAGCGAAGACGCCGTTGCCGCCAAAGTAGAAGAAGCAGGCTTCGACCCGTATGAAAAAAAGCTGCTCGGCATTACGGCGATGACGAAACAACTTGGCAAGAAGCGGTTCGAAGAATTGTTGTCAGATTTAGTTGAAAAGCCGCAGGGCAAGCCAGTCTTGGTGCCGGAATCGGATAAACGCCCGGCCATGCACACCGCGGCAGACGATTTCAATATTGAAAATTAGGAGGAATTTATCATGACAAAAAAATTTACTAATCCTTGTAAGGTAATCACAGGAGTCAATACCCGCTGGTCTTATGCAAATGTTTGGGACCCGAAGTCTATCAATGGTGGTACGCCGAAGTATAGTGTATCTCTCATCATTCCGAAGTCCGATACGGAAACGGTCGAAAGCGTCCGAGCTGCTATCAAGGCTGCCTATGATGAAGGCCAGGGCAAACTCAAAGGTAATGGTCGGGTGGTACCGGCTCTCGAAGCTATCAAGACCCCGCTCCGTGACGGCGACTTGGAACGCCCTGGTGATGATGCGTATAAAGACAGCTTCTTCGTCAATGCCAATTCGGCTACCAAGCCGGGCATCGTCGATGCCGACTGCCAGCATATCCTGGAACGCTCTGAAGTCTACTCCGGCGTCTATGGCCGTGCGTCCATCAACTTCTATGCCTTTAACAGCAACGGCAATAAAGGCATTGCTTGCGGACTGAACAACCTGCAGAAAATCCGTGACGGTGAACCTCTCGGCGGCAAACCCCGTGCAGAAGATGATTTTGCTACGGCTGACGATGATGATTTCCTGGCATAAGGAGGCGTGATGATGGAAACTATGATGAGACTGATACTGGATGGCCTGTACTGCCTGGTTGCACTGTGCGCCGGTGGGTTCTTCGTGGCCATGATCTATACGGATATCAAAAAAGACCAGCGGGATGCAGAAATGGCCCGGCACCGGGAAGAACGGGAAGAAGAATATCACCGCAAGCAGATGGAATCTTTCCGGAAATAAGTAGTAGTGAATAACGGCGGCGGGGCCTTGTGCCTCGCCGTTTTTTCGAGGTGAAGAGTATGAAAACCATCAGTATCGATATTGAAACATTCAGCGATGTCAGCCTGGCTAAATGCGGCGTGTACAAGTATGCAGAATCGCCAGCCTTTGAACTCCTTCTCTTCGGTTATGCCGTGGATGGGGGCGAAGTGCAGGTCGTTGACCTAACGCAGGGAGAGCGCATCCCGGACGCTATCCTGGATGCCCTGACCGATGAATCCGTCACTAAGTGGGCGTTCAATGCCAGCTTCGAACGGGTCTGCCTGTCGCGGTACCTGTGTGACCTGGGAATGAGTCTGGATCCGTTCCATGATCATCATCCGCTTTCCCAGGATTGTTCCAGGTTCCTCAATCCGGCGGGATGGAAATGCTCCATGGTCTGGTCGGCCTATATGGGCCTGCCCCTTTCCCTGGAAGGCGCAGGAATCGTGCTGAAGCTGGACAGCCAGAAGATGAAGGAAGGCAAAGAACTGATCCGCTATTTCTGCGTTCCCTGCAAGGAAACCAAGTCAAACGGCGGCCGGACAAGGAACCTTCCTCAGCATGCTCTGGATAAATGGATGTTGTTCAAGTCCTACAACAAACGGGATGTGGAAGTGGAAATGGCCATCCAGGGGCGGCTGAAGAAGTATCCTGTCCCGGAACCGGTATGGGATGAATATCATCTCGATCAGGAAATCAACGACCGGGGCATCGCCATTGACCGGACACTGGCTGAAAATGCCATCGCCATAGATTCCCGCAGCCGGGACAGCCTGATGGCTGCGCTGAGAGAAAAGACGGGCCTGGAGAATCCCAATTCCGTTATTCAGATGATCGGCTGGCTGGAACGGCATGGGATGAAGACAGATTCCCTGGGGAAGAAGCAAGTACAGGAACTGCTGAAGACGGCGGAAGAACCGCTTCGCAGCGTACTGCTGCTCCGGCAGAAGCTGGCCAAATCTTCGGTAAAAAAATATCAGGCCATGGAGATGACAGCCTGCGAGGACAGCCGGGCCAGAGGGATGTTCCAATTCTATGGGGCCAACAGGACCGGGCGTTTTGCCGGCCGGCACATCCAGCTGCAGAACCTTCCGCAGAATCATCTGCCGGACCTCTCAGACGCCCGGGCGCTGGTACGCCAGGGAAATTACAAAGCCTTGGACCTTCTGTATGATTCCATCCCGGATGTCCTTTCCCAGTTGATCCGCACGGCCTTTGTGCCACGGAAAGGGATGAAGTTTGTCGTATCGGACTTTTCAGCCATTGAAGCCAGAGTGCTTTCATGGCTCGCAGGAGAAACATGGCGCTCGGATGTTTTTGCCAAGAATGGCGATATCTATTGCGCCTCGGCCAGCTCCATGTTCGGCGTTCCGGTGGAAAAACATGGCGTCAATGGACATCTCCGGCAGAAAGGGAAAATCGCAGAACTGGCCCTTGGCTATGGCGGCTCTACAGGTGCGCTGAAGGCCATGGGCGCCCTGGACATGGGACTTACGGAAAACGAGCTGTATCCTTTGGTGCAGTCCTGGCGGTCGGCCAATCCGCATATCGTCGATTTCTGGTGGCAGGTGGATGCCACCGTGAAGACAGCCATCAAGGAACAGATCCCCATGCGGGCCGGCTGCATCCGCTTCCTCTGCCAGAGCGGCATGCTGTTCATCCAGCTCCCAAGCGGACGGCGGCTTTCCTATGTGAAGCCCCGGATAGGCGAGAACCGCTTCGGCGGGGAATCCGTCACCTATGAAGGCATCGGCGCAACGAAAAAGTGGGAACGGCTGGAGAGCTACGGCCCGAAGTTCGTGGAAAACATCGTCCAGGGCATCAGCCGGGATATCCTCTGCTATGCCATGCAGACCTTGCGGTGCTGTGCCATCGTCGGTCATGTCCATGATGAACTGATCATCGAATGCAGCCGGGATGCCAGTGTCGATGCCATCTGTGAGCAGATGGGACGTACACCTCCGTGGGCCGAAGGATTGTTGCTCCGGGCAGACGGATACGAATGTGAATTTTATCAGAAAGATTGAAATGGGGGTACTTAAAGCATCGGATTCTGTCCTGCTACTGATAGAGGACGAGTTCCTCGGAAATTTTAACGAAAGGTGGAATCCGCTATGAAAAATTTGATTCCTGAAGATGATTACGGTATGTTCGCTGACCAGAAAGGAGTAGCCAGGGTCGATAGCCTGTTTGTGGCAGCGGTCTTTGAAAAGCAGCATTACAATGTGCTGCGTGATATCGAACGTATCACTGCACCTGCTTCCGGGTTGAGTCCAGAATTCATTGCCCTCAATTTTGAGTGCAATGCCTATCGGGATGCCAGGGGCCGCAAACTGCCGCGTTACCTGTTGACCCGAGATGGCTTTACCATACTGGTCATGGGGTACACCGGAGCAAAAGCAATGCGCTTCAAAGAACTCTATATCCATCGCTTCAATGAGATGGAGCAGTGCATCCGGTCGCTTCTGTCTGCCCGGCAGGAATTCCCAATGCTGACGGATATGATCTGCCGCCTGCATGAAAGCCCGAAGCCGTACCACTTCAGCAACGAATGTGACATGCTGAACCGTATCGTGCTGGGCATGTCTGCCAAGCAGTTCCGGCTGGCAAACGGCATCGAAAAAGGGCAGAGCATCCGGCCTTATCTGACCGCGCGGCAGATCCATGCCCTGGACCGGCTGCAGCACCTGGATTACGGTCTGCTGTATTCCTGTCCGGGTTTCCAGCAGCGCAAACAGATGCTCATGACCTATTACAAGACAGAACTGGAGGGATGAAGCATGTTTTACGTCAAGGAACCGATTCATGATGCCATGGAAGTCACAATCGAAATCAACGATGAGAATGTATTCTGCCGCTGCCCGGTTTGTGGCAGAGAAATCCTGGTGGATCTGGAGGAAGTTCTGGGCGATGGGAAGGGCGACCTGTTCGGGACAGCGGTCCTGTGTGAAGACTGTGCCCGGGAACTGATGGAGGTGCGCGATGGAGATGAACCCGAAGCGTAACGCCGAACATTATCCCGACCCCACAGCCTATCAGGCCATCCGGAATGCGGAACCGGCAAGGTTCCCGTTCCGGCCAGTGGTATACGTGTGTTCGCCCTATGCCGGGGATGTGGAGGCCAATACGGCCAGGGCGAGGAGGTACTGCCGCTATGTGACAAATCAGGGAGGCATCCCGCTGGCCCCGCATCTGTACCTGCCCCAGTTCCTGGATGAAAAGACGGAGCGGGACCTGGCCCTTTTCATGGATATCGCCCTTTTGTCCAAGTGCGCGGAACTATGGGTATTTGGCGATGCCATCTCGGACGGGATGCAGAAAGAAATCGAGTACGCCCGGCGCAAAAGGAAGCCTGTCCGGTATATCAAGGAGGTTTAAGGATCATGGAATTTACCCTTTATACGGCTGCTCTTACGGGGGCAGAGGCCAATTGCCGTTATCCGGAACAGCAGAAAATCAGCTGCGCCGAAGACCTTGGAGCAGCGGCTGCGTTTGACCATGTCTGTGTGGCATTCAAAAATGATTACCGGAAACGGGAGAATTTTCTCTCATCGGATGTCCTGGTCATGGACTGCGACAATTCGCATACGGAAAATCCTGCTGAATGGATGACCATGGAGAAATTCCTGGCCATAATGCCGGAAGTTTCCATGGCCATCGTCCCATCACGGAATCACATGAAGCCTAAAGACGGGAAGTGTGCCAGGCCGCGCTTCCACGTCTATTTCGGGATTCCCGAAATCACAGAGGAACCGTGCTATACGGAGCTGAAGCGGGCTGTTTATCACGCATATCCTTTTTTCGACGAAGCGGCTCTGGATGCGGCCCGTTTCATCTACGGCTGCCCGGCTGAGAAGGTGCTATGGCAGGATGGGAAAATGACGATTGACCAGGTGCTGAAGGACCGGGAAGCCGGGACACACAGCATTCCCCAGGGACAGCGCAATAATACCATGAGCCGCTTTGCCGGCCGGGTCATCAAACGGTACGGGGCAACCGAGCGGGCCTACTCCATTTTCCTTGAAGAAGCCGAAAAATGCGACCCGCCGCTTGCTGATGCGGAACTCAATAAAATCTGGCAGAGCGCTGTGCGTTTTGGTGAACGCATTGCCAGACAGGAAGGGTACGTCAGCCCGAACCAGTACAATAACGATTTTGCCTGTCAGGGCAGCCTGAAGCCGGAAGACTATTCGGATATCGGCCAGGCTAAAGTGCTGAAACGGGAATATGGCGATGAGCTGCGGTATACGGAAAGTACCGATTTTTTGCGGTACAACGGCATCTATTGGACTGAATCTCATCAGGAAGCCATCGGCGCAGCGGAAGAATTCCTGGAACTGCAGCTAGCAGATGCCAGGGACCAGATGGAAGCTGGCAGGAAGGAACTGCAGGAACTGGGCGTTGCGGCAGAACTCATCGACAAAGGCGGCCGGATGCTGGAGAAAGTCATCGAAGGCAGTCAGCAGAAAGCCTTCCAGTCCTACCAGGCGGCTTTGGCATATTATGCCTTTGTCATGAAGCGGCGGGACATGCGCTATATCATTTCGGCCCTGCAGGCCCTGAAGCCGATGCTGCTCATTCCCATCCAGGCCCTGGATGCGGATGAGTTCCTGCTCAACACGCCTTCGTTTACGTATGATCTGCGGCAGGGGATGGCGGGCAGGCGGAATCACCGTCCGGAAGATTATATTACCAAATGTACCGCTGTCGATCCCGGAGAGGAAGGGGAGACGGTCTGGCAGCAGGCCCTGGGCGAGTTTTTCACGGGCGACCAGGAGCTGATTGATTACGCCCAGGAAATCTGCGGACTCATGGCCATTGGCAAAGTGTATGTGGAAGCCCTGGTCATCGCCTATGGCGATGGACGGAACGGGAAGTCTACGTACTGGAACTCCATTGCCCGGGTGCTGGGAAGCTATTGCGGCGGCATCTCTGCCGATGCCCTGACGGCGAACTGCAAGCGGAACATCAAGCCGGAAATGGCGGAACTCAAGGGCAAGCGCATGGTCATCGCGGCCGAGATGGAAGAAGGTGTCCGGCTTTCCACTTCCGTCCTGAAGCAGCTCTGCTCGACAGATGAAGTCGGCGGCGAAAAGAAATACAAGACGCCGTTTACCTTTGTGCCGACCCATACGCTGGTCCTGTATACCAACCATCTGCCCCGCGTCGGAGCCAGTGATGAAGGGACCTGGCGCCGGCTTATCGTCATCCCCTTCAAGGCACAGTTTGAAGGCCATGGCGAAATCAAGAACTATGCGGATTATCTGGTGGAAACAGCTGGTCCTGCTATCCTGCGCTGGATCATCGAAGGGGCGGAGAAGGTCATTGCCAGCGAGTACCATCTGACCATGCCGAAATGTGTGCAGGATGCTATCCAGGAATACCGCGGACAGAATGACTGGCTCCGTCATTTTCTGGAAGACTGCTGCGATGTGGATCCATCATGCCAGGAAAAGTCCGGGGCGCTTTATACGGCCTACCGCTTGTACTGCCAGCAGATGAACGAATATACCCGCAGCACGACGGATTTTTATGGGGCACTGGAGAAAGCCGGGTTCGACAGGCGCAAGCGGAAAGCCGGATATTTCATTTACGGACTGAAACTGAAAGTCACAGATTTCCTGTGAGAGAAGGGAAGGGTGCAGGTCGGTGCAGGTCTATCCATAAACTCCCTTTAGGGCTGAAAAATAGAAAAAATGCCTTTAAGGAAAGTTTGCGGAACGACCTTCATCGACCTGCACCCCTGTAAAAAAGAGGTGATACCGATGCGGGAAAAAGAGATAGAACATCATCTGGTGATGGAAACCAGGAAGGCAGGCGGTATGGCAGTGAAGCTTGTTTCGCCATCGTTTTCCGGTATGCCGGACCGGTTGGTCCTATTGGGTGATGGGAAGATGGGCTTCGTGGAAGTGAAAGCGCCGGGGCAGAAGCCGAGGCCGCTGCAGCTGAAGCGGCATGCCATGTTGCGGAGACTGGGCTGCCAGGTCTTCGTTCTGGATGACATGGAGGACATCCCTGTTATCCTGAAGACCATCGCTCACACGCCCGATGGGAAAGGAGGCGGAGGTGCATGAAGTTCATGCCGCATGAATATCAGAAATACGCCATTGAATATATCAAGTCCCACCCCGTCACGGCCCTGTTCCTGGACATGGGCCTTGGCAAGACGGTGACAACGCTGACGGCCATCCGGGACCTGATGTATGACACCTTTGAAGTACAGCGGGTGCTGGTTGTCGCTCCGCTGCGGGTGGCGAGAGACACCTGGCCGGATGAAATCAAGAAGTGGGAACACCTGAAATGTCTTGCCTGTTCCGTCGTGGTCGGCAGCGTGCCAGAACGGAGAAGAGCCTTGCAGCAGGATGCGGATATCTATATTGTGAACCGCGAGAACCTGGTTTGGCTCTATGAGAACAGCCGCCTTGATTTCGATATGGTCGTCCTGGACGAGCTGTCGAGTTTCAAGAACCACCAGTCGAAGCGGTTCCGGGCCATGAAGGCCTTGCGCCCCAGAGTGAAACGCATCGTCGGCCTTACGGGAACGCCCAGCGGCAATGGGTTGATGGACCTTTGGGCCGAGTTCCGCATCCTGGATATGGGAAAGCGGCTGGGGAGATATATCAGCCAGTACCGGAACCTGTACTTCCAACCAGATAAGCGCAATGGCATGGTGGTGTATTCCTACAAACCCCTGCCGGGAGCGGAAGAAGCCATCTATCACCAGATTGCCGACATCACCGTGTCCATGAAGGCGACCGATTACTTGAAAATGCCGGAGCTGGTGAGCGTAGCGAAAGAAGTCTGGTTGAGCGGGAAGGAAAAGGAACGGTATGATGAACTGAAGAAATCCCTGGTGCTGGAACTTCCAGGCGGCGAGATCACAGCCGCCAATGTCGCGTCGCTTACCTTGAAACTTTCGCAGATGGCGAACGGCGCCATTTATACAGATGACAAGGCTGTGGTGGCCATCCATGACCGGAAGCTGGATGCCCTGGAAGACCTGGTGGAAAGCGCCAACGGGAAACCGGTCCTGGTAGCCTATTGGTTCAAGCACGATAAAGACCGCATCCGGCAGCGGATGGAAGCCCGGGAACTGAAGGAGCCGCAGGACTTCGCCGACTGGAACGCAGGAAAGATTCCCGTGGCGCTCATCCATCCGGCCTCTGCCGGACACGGCCTGAACCTGCAGCAGGGCGGTTCCATCCTGGTCTGGTTCGGCCTGACCTGGAGCCTGGAACTATACCAGCAGACCAATGCCCGGCTCTGGCGGCAGGGGCAGGCGGACAAGACGGTCATCATACAGCACATCATAGCCAGGGACACGATTGACGAGCGCATCCTGAAAGTCTTGGAACACAAAGACGGAACCCAGGACGCACTGATCGAGGCAGTGAAAGCTGACCTGGGCATGACGAAAACGGGAAATGGGGGCATACTATGAAGCAGGAACCGGAAGGAGAAGGAACACGTATGGAAGCCAAAGCGTACCTGGAACAGGCACGGAACATCAACATACAGATAGACAGCAAGCTGGAGCAGGTATCCGCTTTGCGGCAGCTGGCCATCAAGGCATCATCGACACTCAGCCCGGTGCCGCCGAGCGGGACGCCCAACCCGCACCGGCTGGAAGAAACCATTGCCCGCATGATGGATATGGAGCATGAAGTGGATGAAGCCATCGACGTCCTGGTCGAACTCAAGGCAGACATCATGAAGACCATCAGCCGGGTGCCGGATGCCCGGGAACGGGTCGTCCTGGAACTCCGCTACCTGGCCTTCAAGGACTGGGCGTCCATTGCCGATGCCCTGGGGCTTCATGTCCGCCAGGTGTACCGCCTGCATGACGAAGCCCTGAGACACATCGAGATTCCTGGAGAATGTCACTAAATGTCACTAAAGCAGCACTTGATGTCACTGGCTTCTGTAAGATATACTATAATCAGCAAGAAAAGAATGAAGGGCCGAGGCTTGAACGCCATCGGTCCTTTTTTGATGCCGGAGATGATACGAATGCCAAGAAGACCGCAGACACCGTGCAAGTATCCAGGATGCCCAAAGCTAGTGCCGTATGGAAGAAAGTATTGTGAGGAACATAAACGGCAGTGCCAGGGCGACCGGGTTAATGCAGAAACACGTGGCTACGGACGAGAGTGGCAGAAGGCCAGGAAGTTCTTTCTGAAACGTCATCCATGGTGTGTCCGATGCAAAGAGAAAGGACGGCTCGTCCCGGCAACGGTCGTGGATCATATCAAGCCGCATCGTGGCGACCCGGACTTGTTCTGGGACGAAACGAACTGGCAACCTTTGTGTAAGAGCTGCCATGACCATAAGACGATGACCGAAGACCGGGACATCGAGTACAAGTACTGAAAACAAGCGGGGTGGGGGGCTGTCAATCTCTGCAGCCCTTCCAGCCATGACCGCCGCCCCCTCAAATGGGAAAAACCGCGAAATTCATAAGGGGGGATATAAGGACGGAATTCAATCGAATATCAGGCAGCTCCAGGCTTATGGCCCGGGGCTTTTTTGTTGCCAGGAAGAAGGGAACCTTCATGAATGACTGCCAGCGCAGGCAGATTGAAACCATGCGGAAACAGGGGATGGGATACAAGGCCATCGCCCGGGAAACGAAGCTGTCACGGGACAGCGTACGGAATTATTGCCGCTGGCATCATCTAAATGGATACGGAGCCGCCATCGCCGCGGCATCCAGAAAGGAAACAGCGTATGAAGACATCGGATATGGAATGGAAAGTCCTGCCCATCGGCCAGCTGAAGCCTGCGGCATATAACCCCAGGAAGCAGCTGAAGCCCGGCGACAAGGAATACGAAAAAATCAAGCACTCCATCCAGGAGTTCGGCTATGTGGAACCCATCATCGTCAACTATGATATGACCGTCATCGGCGGGCATCAGCGCCTGACCGTATTGAAGGAAATGGGCTATGAAGAAGTGCAGTGTGTGGTCGTCCATATTGAAGACGAACACAAGGTCAAGGCCCTCAATATCGCGCTCAATAAAATCACCGGCGCCTGGAACGAACAGCTCCTGGCCGACCTCATCGTCGATTTGCAGAGCGTCGATTTCGATGTAAATCTGACAGGCTTTGAGGCGCCGGAAGTGGAGCAGCTCTTTTCTAAAGTCCACAACAAGAAGGTGAAAGAAGATGACTTCGATGTGGACGGAGAACTGGAACAGCCGGCTATGGCCAAGGCAGGGGATATCTGGCTCATGCGGGAACACCGTGTCATCTGCGGCGATGCCACGCTGCCGGAAACCTACACACGGCTGATGGACGGCAAGAAAGCCAATCTGGTGCTGACGGATCCTCCGTACAATGTGGATGTGGAAGAAACGGCCGGGAAAATCAAGAACGACAATATGCCGGACGATAAATTTTATCAGTTCCTGTTCAGCGCCTTCGTCAACATGGAGCAGAACATGGAACGGGATGCATCCATCTATGTGTTCCACGCCGATACGCAGGGGCTGAACTTCCGCAAGGCCTTCAAGGACGCAGGCTTCTACCTGTCCGGCTGCTGCATCTGGAAGAAGAACGCCCTGGTCCTGGGCCGCAGTCCGTACCAGTGGCAGCACGAGCCGTGCCTGTTCGGCTGGAAGCTGAACGGGAAACACCAGTGGTATTCCGACCGCAAGCAGACAACCATCTGGGAATATGACCGTCCGAAAGCCAGTAAGGAACATCCGACCATGAAGCCAGTGGCGCTCATGGCCTATCCCATACAGAACTCGTCCATGAGCCACTGCATCGTCCTGGACCCGTTCCTCGGATCCGGCTCCACGCTCATGGCCTGCCAGCAGACGGACCGCATCTGTTATGGCATCGAGCTGGACGAGAAGTTCGTCGATGTCATCGTGAAGCGGTATATCAGCGAGTGCGGGAGTGAAGGCGTGTTTGTACTGCGTGGGAATGAGAAAATTCCCTATGATAAAGTGCAAGAATGACTTGCTATTATCGGCGTTCAGAGTGATATATGTACTAGCAAAACAAGGAGGTACATAGACCATGACAATCCAGACGAACCTGAACGACCGCAAGGAACTGGCCAGACGGCTGATTCCTTTCAACCATAACGAAAAGCTTCATTACACCGGGACGCCGGCCTTTGCCTACGAAGGGCAGGGCTTCCGCATCCTTCGCAGCGGCGATATCGAATGCGATGATGAAAAGACAGAAGCCGCCATCACGGCTTTCCTGCAGGAAGCCGGAATCCTTCCGCAGCCGAAACCGGAAGAAGGAACGGAAACCGAAGTAACGCAAGAACCGACACAGCAGGATGAAACGCCAGAATCGGAAGCACTGCCGCAGACGGAGCCGGACAAGATGGAAATCAAGGTTCCCAATGATGGCATGGATGGGGCGCAGCTCCGCAACCTGGTCTTCATGCTCCATGCTCAGCAGTACCTGCTCAACCGGGCCGCAGGACATGAAAACATCCATGTGCCGGACAGGCTGGTGGAAGACCTGAAAGAAGAACCCGGTACAGACCGGACTTCCTTCTTTGCCATCTATCAGAACTACGGAAAGGAAGGGCGGGGGTTCCTGATTGCCGCAGACACGGTGACATTCTGCTTCTCCGCGACCGGCAATGCCGTAAAGAACCGCGCCCTGATTGAACTGGCGGCTTTCATGGTCAGTGCGGCGAAAAAGGCGAAACGGGTCCAGCCTGCCACACGGAAGCCGGAAAACGAGAAGTACTACCTGCGGATGTGGCTCCTGCGCATCGGCATGGGAACCAAAGCCAGCCACGAATCGCGCATGGTCCTGCTGAAAGGCCTGAACGGATGGAGTGCTTTCCGCACGGAAGAAGAGGCCATGACCCATGCCAGAAAGCAGAAGGAACGCCGGCATCCGAACCTATAAACCTTCGATTTAATTCATAATTATTCTCAAAATAGCTTGCTATTGTGTGCCTTTAGAGTGATATATAGTGTACCAAAAGAACACACGCACACATAGAAAGGACAGAGATGATTATGAAAACACTGCACTTTGGAATCGAAATGGAAATGACAGGGATTACGAGAAGCCGGGCCGCCAGCCTCATGGCCCGCTTCTTCGGGACGGAAAGCCGGCACGAAGGCGGAGCCTACGATACCTACACTGCAAGGGATGAACAGGGACGGAAATGGAAAGCCATGAACGACTCCAGCCTGGTTCCCCAGAAGAAGGTGAACGGAAACATTACAGATGCTTCCAGCTTCTACCGCACGGAAGTGGTCAGTCCCATCCTTTCCTACGAAGACATCCCGAAGCTGCAGGAACTGGTGCGGACGCTTCGCAAGGCCGGAGCTTTTGCCAACAAGTCCTGCGGCATCCACATCCATGTCGGGGCCGAACAGTTCACGGCAAAGACCCTGCGGAACCTGGTGAACATCATGGCGAGCAAGGAAGACATGATTTACCGCGCTCTCCAGATCAACCCCTCGCGGGAAAGCCGGTACTGCCGGAAGACGAACACCGCTTTCCTGAAGGATCTCAACCGGAAAAAGCCGGTCACCCTGGACGGCATCGCCAACCTCTGGTATCAGGAAGCGCCTTACGGACGGAATCATCATTACAACAGCACCCGCTACCACGGGCTGAACCTGCACGCCACCTTCACCAAGGGAACCGTCGAGTTCCGGCTTTTCAACGGGACGCTTCACGCCGGGGAAATCAAGGCATACATCCAGTTCTGCCTGGCTGTCGCCCATCAGGCTCTCACGCAGAAGAAGGCCTCGGCACGGAAGACCGAGACGGATAATGAGAAATACGCCTTCCGGTGCTGGATGCTCCGGCTCGGACTCATCGGCGACGAATTTAAGGCCTGCCGCCTCCACTTCCTCAAACACCTCACGGGCAATTCCGCATGGCGCAATGCCGCCGCTTGAAGGAGATAGCCTTCCGGGCAGCTTCGGCTGCCCTTGGGGTGGTAGAAGGGCATTCCCTTCAGAAAGGATGAGAGCGATGAAACAAAGAATCTACATTGCCTACGGCAGCAACATGAGTGAAGTACAGATGGCAAGACGGTGCCCTGATGCCGTTCTTGCAGGAACGGGCCGGATCCGGGGCTATGAACTTCTCTTCAAAGGGTCCCTGACAGGATGTTACGCCACTATCGAAAAGAAGGTGGATACCTTCGTGCCGGTTGTTTTCTGGCGCATTTCTTCGGCGGATGAACGGCGGCTCGATGCCTATGAAGGCTTCCCGCGGTTCTACTACAAAAAAGAAGTGGAAATGGAAACAGATGACGGCATCATCAGCGGTCTTGTGTACATCATGCACGAAGACCGGCGGTTCGGCATCCCGGAAGACTGGTACTACCAGAACATGGAGCAGGAGTACCGCAAATTCGGTTTCGACCTGTCCGTCCTGCGGGCCGGTCTGCGGCACAGCCGGGAACGGATGGAAGGGACGCGGGTGCGGCTTATCGCCATGGATGACAGGCAGGCACCGTCCAGGGGAACTGAAGGCACCGTCCAGTTCGTCGATGATGCCGGAACCATCCATGTACAGTGGGATACGGGCAGCAGTCTTGGGCTGGTACCCGGAGCCGATGAATGGGAAGTCATCGAATAAGATGCATAAATATCGGATGAATGACTTGCTATTATGTGCGTTCAGAGTGATATATATACATGACAAAGGGGATAAGCCCTAGAGGAAAAGCACACGAAAGCGAGGATTTTACCATGACAAACATCTATGCACTCCGCAACCATTTCGAACTCCGCGAATACCAAACAGCCATAACAAGGGCTGATTTTGAAGCCCATTTCAAGGCTACCAAGGAAAAAATGACCTTCACTTTTGGCGGATGGGATGGCGAAAGCTACGATGGCGAAAGCCGCACGGCAAGGGTTTACCGGACTGATATAAAAGGCTACGAAGATGCCCGGTTCATCAAAGTCGGCAAGGGGTTTCATTATATCGAGGAAGACCGCCAGGTGCTTGAAAAAGCAACCGGGGCAACCCATCCAAGCGCCGGATGGCTGGTCGATGTCCTGAAAAGCACGAAGTAAGGGAATCCTGAAGACGGGGCTGCAAGGCCCTGTTCTTTGCCATAAAATAAAATGCATAAATTTTCTTTAGAAATGGTAAAAGAAAATCTGGGAAGGCTGCAGCCGCGGCCTTCTCTGCCGTACAGCCCGCAAGGGCTTTTTTTATTGGGAGGTGAGCGCCATTGGCTGTACGAGGAAGAAAACCGAAGCCGACGGCGCTCAAGGTGCTGGAAGGCAATCCCGGCCATCGTCCCCTCAATAAGAAGGAACCCATGCCAAAGGGACGGCTCCCTCGCTGCCCGGACTGGCTGGAGGATGATGCCAAGAAAGAATGGAAGCGGCTGGGGAAAGTCCTCGCTGAGATGGGGATGCTGACCCATCTGGATATGATGGCCTTTGCCGGATACTGCCAGGCGTATGCCCGGTGGAAAGGGGCTGAAGAGTTCATCACCCAGCATGGGGATATGGTGCGGACGCCGAACGGCTACCTGCAGCAAGTGCCGCAGGTGTCCATCGCCCAGACGAACCTCAAGATCATGCTGAAATTCTGCGAGCAGTTCGGCCTGACTCCGTCTGCCCGGAGCCGCATGATCGGGGAAAAAAACGGGGCAGAAACAGAAACGGATGAAATGGAACTGCTGCTAAGGGGGTGACAAGTTTGGCGTTTGTATATAAGCCGTCAGCGTTCATGCTGCCGGATTCCCGTTATGATGAAGAAAAGGCTGACCGTGCCGTCGCTTTCATCGAGCATCTCTGTCATACCAAAGGAAAATGGGCCGGGAAGCCTTTCCTCTTATTGCCCTGGCAGGAACAGATTGTGCGTGACCTGTTCGGCATCGTCAAGAAAAACGGGAAGCGGCAGTTCCTGACGGCCTATATAGAGATTCCAAAGAAGAACGGGAAAAGCGAGCTGGCTGCAGCCATCGCCCTGTACCTTCTTTATGCCGATAATGAACCGAGTGCCGAAGTGTATGGTGCGGCTTGTGACCGCAATCAGGCATCCATCGTCTTTGATGTGGCACGGCAGATGGTCGAGATGAGTCCGGCCCTGATGCGCCGTTCCAAGATACGGTCGGCCGGGAAGCGGATCATCAACTACCGCAATGCCGGGTTCTATCAGGTATTGTCAGCGGAAACAGGAACCAAGCACGGACTCAATGTGTCCGGCCTGGTCTTTGATGAAATCCATGCCCAGCCGAACCGGAAACTCTACGATGTCCTGACCAAAGGCTCTGGTGATGCAAGGGAGCAGCCGCTCTTTTTCATCATCACTACGGCGGGCAATGACAAGAACAGCATCTGTTACGAACTGCATACCAAGGCCCTGGACCTGATGGCGGGCCGGAAGAAGGATGCCACCTTTTACCCGGTGGTCTATGGGCTGAAACCTGAGGAAGACTGGACGGACGAAGCGAACTGGTACAAGGCGAACCCGTCCCTGGGCCATACCATACAAATCGACCGCGTCCGGGAAGCGTATCGGACTGCCGTCGAAAATCCGGCGGAAGAGAATGTCTTCAAGCAGCTCCGGCTCAATATCTGGACTTCGGCCAGCATCCGCTGGATACCGGAACAGGTCTACGACAAGGGGAATCTTCCCATTGACCGGGATTCTCTGCGGGGACGGATGTGCTGCGGCGGGCTGGATTTGTCCAGCACGTCGGATATCACGGCCCTGGTCCTGGCTTTCCCGCCACGAAGCGAGGATGAGAAATACATCCTGCTTCCTTTCTTCTGGCTGCCGGAAGACACGCTGGAAGTGCGGTGCCGCCGGGATCATGTCCTTTACGATGTCTGGAAAAAACAGGGATTCATCCAGACGACAGAAGGGAACGTCATCCATTATGGTTTCATCGAGAAGTTCATCGAAAAGCTGGGTGAAACATACCATATACGGGAAATCGCTTACGACAGGTGGAACGCCACCCAGATGGTGCAGAACCTGGAAGACATGGGCTTTACCATGGTGCCTTTCGGCCAGGGATTCAAGGATATGTCACCGCCGTCGAAGGAGCTGTTCAAGCTCCTGATGGAAGGGAACATCGTCCATGGCGGCAATCCTGTTCTCAAATGGATGGCTGGCAACGTGGTCATGCGGCAGGACCCGGCGGGAAACATCAAGCCGGATAAAGAAAAATCCGTCGAAAAAATCGACGGAATCGTGGCGTCTATCATGGCACTGGACCGCTGCATCCGCAACGGGATAGGCAGCGGCAGTGTCTATGACGAACGGGGTGTTATTGCTTTTTGATTTTTATTACCAGGTAATTTGGCAGATGTTCATTCTGAACACCCAATCGAAAAGATACGCCATTCCCCTTAAAAGTGGAGAGATGCCTTCCTTTTTCAGGTCTACATAGCCTGTCAGGTATTTTCGTACAGATACCTTAATGTCGTCGTCCAATCTTAGGTCATGAAGTGGGTTATTGCAGTAGAACATTCCCTTTATGCCATGTATTCCCATTGTTTTCAATGTTCTCTTCATCAGTACTTTTATACCGAAGCTGCCGATAGTATCAAATACGAGGCAACCGTGGGAAAAGGCACCCTTTAGCCTCAGAATAAGTTGATGTACCTCTTTTTCTCTGAGATATATAAACACTCCGGCTGCAAACAGGAAAACTCCTTGAAATACATCAATGTATTGAGTCCAAGTATCATCATTTAAATCAGCCGCGATATTGATTTCTCGGCCAATAGGGGGAAGAAGCGAATTTCGTATGGAAATAATGTCTTTCCTGTCGATATTGTATAGATTCATTCTTCCGTTATCTCCTAAGCGAGGGGTCTGATCTAATCCGCATCCCATATTCACAACAGCCGCATCTGGATGGGAAGATAGATAGTCTTGCATCTCATAAAGAATAGCTTTGCTTCGAAGAATACCTTCTAAGGCACCAAACTTCCAAACAAAAGAACCTTTCTTTTTATCAAGCGTAGAAAAATCGTAATTCAGATGTCTGATTACGTCATCCGCATAAGGGTCTAGGAGAATGTGAGGGAAGAGCTCATTGCCAAGTTTCCTGGCATAGAGGGGAATGATTAATGTTTCTTGCACCGTATTTTTTTCAATAGTTATTCTGCTCATGAGTGCTCATTTCCTTTCTGAGATTTACTATTATAAAGATAGTTTACCACTAATAAAACGTGTTTGTAAACTATCAATTACTAGGTTAAGTATCCCTTTTCAGGAGGTTTTCATGCATATCCCATTTTTATCCAGCCTGTTCCGTACTCGGGACAAGCCTCAGAACTATTACATCGGCACGGATTTCCGTTATCTGTTCGGCCCTTCCACCAGCGGCAAGATGGTGAACGAGTTCACGGCCATGCAGACAACGGCGGTGTATGCCTGTGTCCGCATCCTGGCGGAAACCTTGGCAGCTCTGCCGCTACAGCTGTACCGTTACACGCCGGGCGGTAAGGAGCGGGTCTATGACCATCCGCTGTATCATCTGCTCCATGATGAGCCGAACCCGGAGATGACCTCGTTCATCTTCCGGGAAACGCTTATGAGCCATCTGCTCATCTGGGGCAATGCCTACGCCCAGATCATCCGGGACCGCCTGGGACGGGTGCAGGGACTCTATCCGCTGCGTCCAGACAAGATGACCGTCTGCCGGGATGACCGGGGACAGATTTTCTATCTGTATACCAAGACGGGTAATGAGAATCCGAATGTCAAACCATACGGGCAGGTGGTCCTGCAGAAGGAAGATGTACTGCATATCCCCGGCCTTGGTTTTGACGGCCTGGTCGGCTATTCGCCCATTGCCATGGCCCGCAATGCCGTGGGCATGACCATGGCCTGCGAGGAATACGGTGCGTCTTTCTTTGCCAACGGAGCCAGTCCCAGCGGGGTGCTGGAACATCCCGGCGTTCTGAAGGACCCGGCCAAAGTCCGGGATTCGTGGAATGCTGTCTACCGGGGGACGGGCAATGCCCACAAGGTAGCTGTGCTGGAAGAAGGCGTGCGCCCAGACGGGCGTCATTGATAGTAGTGTTTGGTACTACCACCCACAATCATGGGTGAGTTGACCTGCTTTACCGCAATGCGAAAGCTGATACGGGAACATAGCACGGCAGGAAAGCGGTAAGTTACCCAAAGGCTATAAGGTACGACTGAACCGCAACAACAATCGGATATGAGGTTTAAGTTATCTACTGAACGTGAGACCTGAGTGTCCATTTCCGAGGGGAATTGGGAAATTAGCCTATTACCCATTCCGTGACCGGCTGTCTTTACATCCTTCAAAGACAGCATGATTGCAAATGTCACGGCACGAGCAGGAGAACCTGTGTTAAAGGGTCTAAAGCGGAACCGACAATCCGAGCATACCAAGCAATGACGCTAACTGGGGATACCCTAAAGACGGATGCCG
Organism: Megasphaera massiliensis; assembly: GCF_036305205.1. Classification (NCBI taxonomy): domain Bacteria; kingdom Bacillati; phylum Bacillota; class Negativicutes; order Veillonellales; family Veillonellaceae; genus Megasphaera; species Megasphaera massiliensis. The sequence continues at coordinate 39,920 of NZ_JAXIXE010000039.1, read as the reverse complement.
AAAGGCTATAGTCTATAGGACTTGAATACCGCCTATGGGTACGGAGCGTTCGTAGTAGTCTGAGAGAGTTAATGGCTCTTACATGGCGAAGGAACGCAGTTTATGCAACTCTAAAAGGAAAGATGAAAGGGAGGAGAAACCTCGATGAAGCCAACATCTGAAATTTTAAAGCGAATGTACGGAAATTCTGAAGAGCATTCAGACGGTATCTACACGCGGCTCTATAGGTATCTTTTGCGAGAGGATATCTACATGACCGCATACAAGAACCTTTACGGAAACAAGGGCGCAGGAACTGAGGGTGTGGATAATGATACGGCTGATGGTTTTGGAAAGGAATATGTGAATCAGATTATTGATGAACTGAAAAACCTGACCTATGAGCCAAAAACAGTAAAACGTGTCTACATTCCTAAGCGCAACGGGAAAATGCGTCCATTGGGCATTCCGTCATTCAGAGATAAACTGGTACAGGATGCGATACGGCAGATACTTGAAGCAATCTATGAGCCTGTTTTCAGTGCCCATTCGCACGGATTCAGACCAAATAGAAGCTGTCATACGGCGCTGAAAGAAATCAGTCGTTCGTTCCGCAGTACGAAGTGGTTTATCGAGGGTGATATTAAAGGGTGCTTTGACAACATTGACCATGCGGTTCTGCTGAATCTGCTTTCCGAGAAGATCAAGGATAGCAAGTTCATAAATCTGATAGGAAAGTTTCTGAAAGCAGGCTACATGGAAAATTGGGAATACCACAAGACATACAGCGGAACACCGCAGGGCGGCATACTTTCCCCGATTCTTGCGAATATATATCTGCATGAGTTGGATAAGAAAGTAGAAGCCATGCAACAGGAATTCAATGCGTCTGCTGAATATGCCTATACACCTGCATACGGTAAAAAGGTAAGAGAGATTGTCAAGCTGAGAAAGCGTTACGGTGATTGCGATGATGAAGCAGAAAAGAAAGAACTGCTAAAACAGATTCATAAGCTTGAAGTGGAAAAGCGCAGATTGCCATACAAGGACGCTTCCGACAAGAAAATTGCCTATGTACGCTATGCCGATGACTTTATTATTGGTGTCAGCGGAAGCCGTGAAGATGCGGAGAGCATAAAGCAGGAGCTTACGTTGTTTGTCGCAACAAAATTAAAACTGGAACTGTCTGACGAGAAAACAAAAATCACGCACAGTTCCGACAACGCTCATTTTCTCGGATATGACATCAACGTGCGCAGATGTCAGGAATCCAAAAGGAAAACCAACGGGGTTGTACAAAGGACGCTTAATAACTCTGTAGAATTGCTTATTCCTATGGAGCGGATTGAGAAGTTTATGTATGACCGTGAGATTGTCATCCAAGGTAAAGACGGCAGTCTCATTCCATGGCAAAGAAACTCGATGGCAGGTCTTACAGACCTTGAAATTGTAGATACCTATAACTCGCAGACTCGTGGAATCTGTAATTATTACAGCATTGCCAGTAATTTCTCAAAGCTGACGTATTTCGTTTATCTAATGGAATACAGTTGCCTGAAAACACTTGCTAAGAAGCATAAAACCAGAATATCAGGCATAAAGAGAATGTTCAAGTGCGGTAAATCATGGGGCGTTCCCTATGAAACGATGAAAGAGAAAAAGCGCATGATGATTGTGAAATTCTCTAACTTCAAACGGGGAAAAGTCTTTGAAGAACCAAACATTGATACGGTAAAGAACCATATTCATTTAAACACAAGAAATTCTCTTGAAGCCAGGTTGAAGGCTTGTAAATGCGAATTATGCGGTGCGGAAGGTGACGGAATTTCCTTTGAAATCCATCACATCAACAGAATGAAAAATCTTAAAGGGAAAGAGCAATGGGAAATGGCGATGATTGCAAGAAAAAGGAAAACACTTGTCGTTTGTAGAGAATGCCATAAGAAAATCCATCATTCGTAAGAGCGTAAATGGAAAGCCGTGTACATCGAGAGGTGTAAGCACGGTTTGGGGAGAGGCATGTGCAAACCGACATTGGAAACAATGCACGGCGGCACTTGCCTACTCTACATGAAGTACCAGCAGATCGGCATCCCGCCGGAAGAAGCACAGTTCCTGGAGACGCGGAAGTTCCAGCTCGATGAGATTGCCCGGCTTTACCGCATCCCGCCGCACATGATCGGCGACCTGGAGAAAAGTTCCTTCAATAACATCGAGCAGCAGTCCATGGAATTTGTGAAATACACCCTTGACCCGTGGGTCATCCGCTGGGAGCAGGCCATGCAGAAAGCCCTGTTCCTGCCGGAAGAGAAGAAGCAGTATTTCCTGAAGTTCAACGTGAACGGCCTCATGCGCGGCGATTACGAGAGCCGCATGACCGGGTACAGCATCGGCCGGCAGAACGGCTGGCTGTCCGCCAATGATATCCGGGAGATGGAAGACATGAATCCCGTGCCGGATGAAGAAGGCGGTAATCTATACCTTGTCAATGGCAGCATGACGAAGCTCAAGGACGCCGGGGCCTTTGCCCAGAAGGGAGAAACGAATGAAACATAAATTTTGGAAGTGGGTGACCAACGAAGCACCGGATTCTTTCGGCAGTAATCGCACGCTCTACCTGGACGGCCAGATTTCCGACGAAACCTGGTGGGGTGATGAAGTGACGCCGAAGGCGTTCAAAGATGAACTGAACGCAGGCAGCGGTGACATCACGCTCTGGATCAACAGCCCGGGTGGGGACTGCTTTGCCGCCGCACAAATCTATAACCTGCTCATGGATTATCCGGGGAACGTCACCGTCAAGATTGACGGCCTAGCTGCTTCGGCAGCTTCCGTCATCGCTATGGCCGGGACCAAGGTCTGTATGTCGCCAGTGGCCATGCTGATGATCCATAATCCGGCGACCCTGGCCTATGGCGACCAGGCAGAGATGGAAAAGACCATCGGCATGCTGAGCGAAGTCAAAGAGAGCATCATCAATGCCTACGAAATCAAGAGCGGCCTGGCCCGCACGAAGATTTCCCACATGATGGATGACGAGACCTGGCTCAACGCGAAGAAGGCTGTGGAACTGGGCTTTGCCGATGAAATCCTGTTCGACCAGAAGAAGGGAAATGAAGAACAGCCGGAAGCCATGCTCTACAGCCCGGTCACGGTGACGAATTCCTTTGTACAGAAACTGAAACCAAAGAAACCCTTGCAGAAAGTGCCAGCCGCTTTCCTGGAGAACCGGCTGGCATTGCTCATTCATTAAGGAGGACAATAATGGATACGATTTTAGCACTGCGTGAGAAACGCAAGAATCTGTGGGATGCGGCGAAAGCCTTCCTGGATACGGCCCGTGATGAGAACGGCATGGTGTCTGCGGAAGACGCGGCCCGGTACGACAAGATGGAAGCGGATGTAGTAAATCTCGGCAAGGAAATCGACCGCCTGGAACGCCAGCAGCAGCTTGATGCCCAGCTGTCCCAGCCGACAACGATGCCGATTACTGAACTCCCTGGCGCAGGCCAGAATGGAGCAGAAAAGAAAGGCTGTGCGTCCGATGCCTATCGTAAGGCTTTCTGGGACAGCATCCGCCATAAGAACTTCATTGATGTACAGAACGCCCTGAGCGTTGGCACGGATGCCGATGGCGGCTATCTGGTGCCGGATGAATTCGAGCATCAGCTCATCGACAAGCTCCAGGAAGAGAACTTCTTCCGCGGCCTGGCCACCGTCATTCATACCAGCGGCGACCGCAAGATTCCCGTCGTGACGGGACATGGCGAAGCGTCCTGGATGGAAGAGAATGGGCTCTATCCGGACAGCCAGGATACCTTCGGCCAGCAGTCCATCGGGGCATACAAGCTGGGGACGGCTATCCGTGTGTCGGAAGAACTGCTGAATGACAGCGCTTTCGACCTGGAAAGCTATATCGCTGGCGAATTTGCCCGCCGTATCGGTACGAAGGAAGAAGAAGCCTTCCTCATCGGTGACGGGAAGAACAAGCCGACTGGCGTGTTCCCGTCCGCGGAGCTGGGCGTGACAGCCAATGGCGCATCCATCACCTTTGATGATGTCATCGACCTGTATCACTCCCTGCGCATCCCGTACCGCCGCAAGGCTGTCTGGCTCTTGAACGATGCGACCATCAAGGCCCTGCGCAAAATCAAAGACAACAACGGCAACTACATCTGGCAGCCGTCTGTCACGGCCGGGACACCGGATACCATCCTGAACCGTCCCTGCTACAGCACATCCTTTGCCCCGGAACTGGCGGCCGGCAGCCGTCCCATGCTCTTCGGCGATTTCAGCTACTACTGGATTGCCGACCGGGAATACCGCTCCTTCAAGCGGCTCAACGAACTGTATGCCGCCAACGGCCAGATCGGCTTCCTCGCCAGCCAGCGCGTCGATGGCATGCTGATGCTGAAGGAAGCGGTCCAGGCCCTGGAGATGAAAGCGAAGGGATAAGCCATGATTGTGACGCTGGAAGAAGCCAGGGAATACCTGCGGATTGATGAAGATGACACGAGTAATGATGACGTCATCCAGTCTTCCCTGGAAACGGCCCAGGCCCTGTGCCTGGATCTGGCCCGCTGCGAGGAAGCGGATGCCGAAGAGAATCCCGTCGTGTTCCATGAAGCCATCCTCTATGCCGCTGCCTTTTTGTACGAGCATCGGGAAGAAGCCGATTATTCCGGCCTTCTGAAGCGGCTGCGCTGGCTTCTTTTCGGGGTCCGGAGGAGCTGTTTTTGAAAAGGGGGGGATGCCCATGAAGACGGGGCTTTTGAATAAACGGATTGAGATTCTGGGAAAGCAGGCCGTGACGGATGAATATGGTTTCGATACCCAGGCTGACGTCGTAGTGTACCGCTGTTGGGCATCCATCGAGTCTGCCAGGGGAAAAGTGTTCTATGAGATGGAACGCAAGGCGGACACGGAGTACAGCAAGATCACCATCCGCTGGCGTCCGGGCGTCACCCACGACATGAAAGTGAAATACCAAAATCACCTCTACGATATCGACACCATCGTCGACCCGTATATGCGCCATGAAGCCCTGGAGCTGTACTGTACGGAAGAAGTGAGGGGGACGGACTATGAGCAAAGCGGACTTTGACATGACCGGCCTGGAAGAATTGTCTTCCAAGTTGATGGCTGCCGTTGAAGATTTCCCAGGGACTGCCGAGAAAGGCCTGATCACTATCGGCAACAAGCTCAAAAAGGAGTGCGTAAAAAACACACCGGAAGGCAGCACGGGCAAGCTGAAGAAAGGCTGGAAGCATAAGGTGGAAGGGTATAACGGCTCGGAGCTGACCTATGAACTGGTCAACAGGCATCCGGTCCATCACCTGCTCAATAACGGCCATGTCAAGAAAACGCCGGGCGGCAGGACCATTGGCTATTATGAAGGCCAGCACTATACGGAGAAATCCGTCAAGGCATTCGAAGCCCGGGAACTGCAGCCGGGCCTGGAGAAACTGGCGAAGAAGCTCCTGAAGAAAGCAGGCAGCGCATGATCCATGACATCGACATCCTGCAGGCCGTACAGCAGAAGCTGAAGGAACGGTTCCCGTATCCCGTGTACTTGCAGGAAGTGAAGGAAGGGTTCCGTCCGCCAGCGTTTTTCCTGAAGACGATGACGGTGGCTTCGCCTCAGGGCCGCAAGGAAGTGTACCGGGATACAGATATGTACATCACCTATATACCGCAGAAGCAGACGGCCAGCGCATCCATCTATGAAGTGCTGGCTGCTGCAGAAGACCTGTTCCGTGACGGGATTGCCGTCCAGGACAGGTTTTTTGCTGTCCGCTCGATGAACGAGGAACTCATCGGTGCCGACAACGATGGCGGCCGGCTGACGCTGACCGTCCAGTACTACGATTCCGCAGATGAAACGGAAGCAGTCGAACGGATGAAAGTGTTGCATCAGCGGTATCGGGGAAAGGAGACAACGAAATATGAAAATGCCATCCATTAATGTCGTGTTCAAGGAAAAAGGCATCAGTGCTATCGAACGCAGTGAACGCGGCATTGTTCTGATGATTCTGAAGGAAGAGACCCTGCCTTCAGAGACGGAAGTGAACCTGTACACAGCAGATGACATTCCCAAGGAACTGTCCGACAGCAACCGGGAACAGCTGGAACTGGCGCTCCGGGGCTATGTGAACAGTCCGAAGAAAGTCATTGCTGAGATCATCAGCAGTGAAGCCGAGGACTATACGGATATCCTGAAGGTCATCGAGAACAAGCGCTTCGATTACCTGGTCATCCCGGATATCGGAACGTCGCACATCGATACCATCGCCACCTGGGTCAAGGGGATGCGTACCAATAAAGATAAGATGATCAAGGCTGTGCTGCCGGACTGTACGGCAGATACGGAAGGTGTCATCAACTTCGTCAACAAGACCATCCGCACGAAGAGCAGGACCTATACGACGGCCCAGTACTGTGGGCGCATCGCCGGCATCATCGCCGGGACGCCCATGACGATTTCCTGTACCTACGCGCCGCTGCCGGAAGTCATTGGCTGCGATGTCTGGACGAAAGAGGAAATGGATACCATGGCCGGAGCGGGGAAGTTGTTCTTCTTCTTTGATGGTGAGAAGGTGAAATTGGCCCGGGGCATCAATTCCCTGGTGACCACCGTCCAGGATAAGGGGACGAGCTTCCAGAAAATCAAGCTCGTGGACCTGATGGATATGATGCACGACGACATCCGCACGACGGCCCAGGACCATTACCTCGGGAAATATGCTAACAGCTATGCGAACCGCTGCCTCCTGGTGACGGCCATCCAGGGGTATCTTGACCAGCTGGCCCAGGAAGGGCTGCTGGAACAGGACCAGAACACAGCGTATATCGATGTGGAATCCACGAAGATATGGCTGGAATCCAACGGCAAATACACCAAGGCGGAACTGGCAGACATGTCCGATATGGACATCAAGCTGGCCAATATCGGCAGCAATGTATTCATCGCCGTCAAGGCGTCGCTGCTGGATGCTATGGAAGATGTCACGATTACCATCAATATCTGAGGAGGTGAAGCCGGATGAACAGTATGGAAGCCAAACGGGTCATGAACGGAAAATATGCCGACCTCTATATCGACGGCGACCTCATGGCAGAAGCAACGGCGTTCAAGGCCGAGGTCACGCTGACCAAGGAAGAAGTAAAGATGCTCCGCCATGTAGGCAAGGGCTATAAGGTCACGGGATATGACTGCAAAGGGCAGCTGAAGCTCCATAAAGTCTCGAGCTACATGATCAAGAAGATGAACGACAACATCAAGGCGGGCAAGCAGACCGTCGTGACCATCGTCTCCGTCCTTGACGATAAGGACGCCATTGGCAGCGAACGCATCGTCATCAAGGATGCGACCTTTGACAGCCTGATCCTGGCCGACTGGGAAGTGGACAAGATGGGCGAAGAAAGTTACAGCTTCACCTTCTCGGATTGGGACCTCTTGGATTTAGCATAAGGAGAACAAGCACATGAATATGGTAGACCGACTGCTGAAAGCAGATGTAGTGAACAAGCTGGCCGAACGGCCTCAGAAGAAAGTGAAGATGGAACGGCTCTCGAAGCTGTTCGGATTCGATTTTGTCATCACGCTCCGGGCCATCGACCCGGAACGCTATGCGGATATTCAGAAGATGGCCGTGGACTTCACCAACGGTAGCGCCGACAACATCGACATTTATCAGATGCAGACCCAGACGCTCCTGGCGGGGATTGCCGACCCGGACCTCAAGAACAAGGAGCTGCTGGAAAAATTCGGGGCCGTACTCCCGGGTGACATCATCCGCAAGCTCTTCCTGGCAGGCGAGATTGCCGACCTTACGGCACAGATCACAGAACTTAACGGCTATACGACCCAGGAAAAGGCGGACAAAGCCGTAAAAAACTGATCCGGACCGATGGCGAAGTGCAGGCGATGTATCTCCTGTTCCGGGAGCATCACCTGCTGCCGTCAGCGGTCATGAAACTGGGATACGGTGAACGGCAGGTGCTGTATGCCTTCATCCGCTATGAAATGGAAGAAAGGGAAAAGAAAAAGCAGGCCACAAAATAGTGTAGGCTGCTTGTCTTTTTATCGCTTGCGGATATATGCTGTGGCCGGACCAGAGCCAACTTTGATGATATAGCCCTCTTTTACCAGACTGGACAAAGTGCGTTCTATAGTTCCCTGGCTGATATCCGGGCAGCGTTCCATAAGATCCTTTTTGCTGATTTTCCCTAGTGTTTGGGAGATGATGGTTTTGATACGGTCTGGCTTGGAAATCTTTTTGGTTACCAAGTATTGAATCCGGTCTTCGAATTCATCATATGCTTTTATGATGATGCCCAAATAATATTTCACAAAAGGAGCATAGGTGTTTTGATTTTCGTGCCAGCCGAAAGAACTGGCCTGAAGAGCTTCATAGTAAGTGGTTTTCGTTTTTTCAATCAGCATTTCCAGGCTGATGTATTTCCCGACGATGTAGCCGGCACGATATAAAAGAAGGAGTGTCAGAAGCCGGCTCATCCGTCCATTTCCGTCATTGAATGGATGAATGCAGAGAAAATCCAGGATGAACATGGGAGTCAGCAGCAATTTATCCATTACGTTTTCCTGCCAGGCATTCTGGAACGATTGACATAAAGAATCCATAGCGTCAGCTGTCTGAAAAGCAGGAACGGGGATGAATCTTGCCTTTTGATGCCCTTGTGCGTCCGTTTCTGCAATGACGTTATCTGCGTTTTTGTAATCTCCGCCTATGGCTCCTGTTGAGTAAGAGTACAGGTCTCGGTGGAGCTGCCTGATGACATTAGGGGCAGGGGAAATATAGTCGTGATTTTCATGAATCAAGGCGAGTACTTCACGATATCCGGCAATTTCCTGTTCAGACCGATTGTGCGGTTCAGCTTTTTTGCTGACCAGCGCTTCTAATCGTTTGTCACTGGTGAAGATTCCCTCGATACGGTTGGAAGCCCCTGTACTCTGGATCATGGCAACGTCTACCAGTGTTTTCAGTTCGTCTGTATTCGCCTCCAGAAATAAATCCTGTCGTCCCTTGTGTTCATGGATACAGGTGAGAAGCTGGACGATTTCAGGTGTCAGTAAATTTTGTATTTCCTGCGAGTAGTTAAATATCCGCATAAAAATCTCCCTCATCTTTCTATTATCTGCAACATTTTAGCATGAAATGTGGCAGATAGCAAGAGAATGAGGCAGATAAATAAGGCAGATGATGGAAAGAGAGGTGAAACCGCATGGCCAATAATGTCATCGATGCCGCCATCCGGCTGCGGGATTTGTTCACGCCGACGGTGCGTAGCGTCAATGCCAGCCTGGGGACCATGAAGACCCAGATGGGGGCGGCGAAACAATCGGTCAGTGGTCTGTCGGACAAGCTGACGGAGCATGAGCGCATCCAAAAACGGACAGCAAAGAGCATCGAGCAGACGGGAAGCAGGATTTCCGGCCTGTCAGACAAGATGGCCCTGCTGTCGGCACCCATCCTGGCGGCTGCGACAGCAGGCTTCAAGTTGCACAGCGACTTTGCGGGCGGCATCGCCAAGATTTCGACCCTGGTGGATACGACAGTCGTTTCCATGCAGAAGGTCAGTGATGAGATCCGTGCTGTCAGCGATGAGACCGGGGCAGGCGTCGCCGACCTTTCGGAATCGGTCTACCAGGCCATCTCGGCAGGTGTCGATGCCGGCCATGCCGTAGGCTTTGTCAAGGATATGACCATCGCCGCCAAGGCCGGGTTCACGGATACGACGACTGCCGTAAACGGCGTCACGACCGTCCTCAATGCCTATGGGAAATCGGCAGAGGAAGCCACGGCGGTGACGGACCAGATGCTCCTGGCACAGAACTTCGGCAAGACATCCTTTGGCGAGATGGCCCAGTCCATGGGCAACGTCATCCCCATTGCGGCACAGCTTAATGTCAGCACGCAGGAACTGTTTGGTTCCATTGCCGTCCTGACCAAGAACGGTATCCGGACCAGTGAAGCCATCACAGGACTCAAGGCGGCCTACAGCAACATTCTGAAGCCGTCTTCTGAAGCGGCGAAACTGGCTCAGTCCCTTGGTCTTGAATTCAATGCGGCCCATCTGCAGAGCGTAGGCTGGGTGAAGTTCCTGGGCGAAGTGAAGCGGGCCACGGGCGGTGATGCCCAGCAGATGGCCCAGCTCTTTGGCTCCGTCGAAGGATTGAACAGCATCCTGGTCCTGACAGGCAAGGGAGCCGGGGATTTCGACAAGGTCATGAATCAGATGGCCCAGTCTGCCGGCATGACCCGGGAAGCTTATGAGAAGATGCTGACCCCGTCGGAGCAGATGCAGATTGCCATGAACCAGCTGAAGAATGCCGGCATGGATTTAGCGGTGTCGTTTACGCCGTACTTCAAGGCCATGTCGATGCGCGTCAAGGAACTGGCGGCCTGGTTCCGTGCGCTTACACCGGAACAGAAAACGCTGATTGGCCAGGTGGCTTTCGGCATCGTGACCTTCCAGCTCTTCGGCTCGACTTTGGGCCGTATCCTGACGGTCGGCGGCAGGGCCTTTGGTACTTTTAACTCTATCGCTACCGGCATCAGCAAAGCCGGCAGTGTCTCGAAATACCTCTCGACCCAGTTCAAAGGACTCATTCCGGTCTGCCGGGGCATTGCCATCGTGGCCAGGGGCATGGGCAGTACCTTTCTGACTGCCGGACGCATGATGATCACCATTATCCGTGCCGTAGGCGCCGCAGCCATGGCCAATCCCATCATTATCGTCATTGCTGCGATTATTGCTGCCTTGTACCTTCTGTGGAGGAACTGGGATACCGTGTCGCATTATATCGAACAGGCTATACAGGCTGTATCGGACGCCGTCGGTGCGGGGATGAACTGGATCAGTTCTGCCTGGGACGGGGCCATGAACGGTATCAGCGAGACGGCTTCCAGTATCTGGGAGAGCATCAAGGATACCTTCCGGAGCGGTGTGAACTGGGTCATCGACCAGGTGAACGGACTCATTGCCAGCGTCAACGGCCTGTCCATCGACATTCCGTCCCTGACGGGCGGGGCGCCGACCCATGTGGGATTTGATATCCCAAGCATCAGCCACTTTGAAAGCGGCGTCGAGAACTTTCGTGGCGGCTTTGCCGTCATCAATGAAGATCGCCGGGGCGAACTGGTACACCTGCCCAACGGCAGTACGGTCGTACCCCATGATGAAAGTCTCCGCCAGGCCATGAACGCAGGCAGCGGCGGCATCACCATCCGCATCGATACCATGAACGTCCGCAGCGAGCAGGACATCGACGCCGTCGCTGAAAGGCTCGTCGAAAAAATCCGGCTGTACGGCATGAACCGCATGAAAGGAGCGACCCTCTGATGAGTTCTTTCTTAGCATCCCTGTTGAACGCCATCGGTCAGGCTCCATCTTCCCTCACGATTTCTCTCTCTTCTGAATCGGCAGCGGTGGTCTTTCCCGTCCTGCCTTCGGAGCTGATGGTATCTGTCAATACGAATCATGGTACGGTGAACATCAATAACTTCGGCGACTACCTTATGATGGGAAAGACGGGACTCAAGACACTGACCCTTTCCGGCTTTTTCCCGGCCCAGGATTATCCCTTTGCCATGATGGGCCTTGCGCCTTATACATACATCGCCCAACTGGAAACGATACGTACCGGTGACAGCGTCTGTCAGCTGACCGTGTCAGATACGCCGCTTTCCATGCCCTGCCTGATTTCGTCCTTCAAGTTTGGTGAAAAGGACGGCAGCGGCGATGTCTATTACGAGCTGGGCCTGACAGAGTACCGCTACGTCACAGCACCGGAGACGGGAAAGACCGATGCTGCGACAGGGCTGAAGAAGCGGCCGGAGTCGTTCTGGTCGAAGATGAAGAAGAACATCACCTATTATCCCGGGGACAGCATCGGCAACGTCATCGGCCGGGCCGTGGGGAAATCGGTGACGCTCAACAATGAGCAGTTCTCGAAGTTCCAGATCTATCGCAGTATCGTCCGTAACGGCGGTCTTTCGCCCGGGGATATCATCCGCCTGACGACGATGAACCTCAAGAGGAATGATGAAAATGTTCCAGTTGCAAAGAATCAATAAGAAAACCAATACCGAGGATGCTCAGACGGAAGGCCAGAAAAAGCCCGAGAACGCAGACCTTACGGGCTGGCTGATTTGTGCAACTTGGTCCGGGGACGTCGAGCAGGCCGGACGCAGGCTGGAATTCGACCTGTCCTATACGACGCGGGATAAATCTTGGCAGAATCCGGAACTGGAACTGGGGGACGAGGTGCTGTTTATCCACATTGACGATAAGACGCAGCAGACTGTCCACCTGTTCCAGGGACGTATTTTTGGCCGCAGCCGGGAGAGCGGCTCTTCCGTGATGCGTTTTACAGCCTTTGACAATATCGTCTATCTGGCCAAGTCCCGCATAACCAAGAAGTACACGAACGTCACAGTGGCCGACGCCATCCGCCAGACCATCAATGACTTTTCTATTCCGGCCGGGACTATTCCCGACCTGTCCGTCACCTGCAATTTCATTGCCGATGATATCTCGGCTACGGAGGCTATCAAGCAGGCATTATCCTATCAATCCGCACAAGATGGCAAGGGATACCATATCTACATGACCGAAGGGAAGCTCAACGTGGTCTGCATGAACGACCAGGTGGCGGAAGATTTCCTGATCAGCGATGTGACAAATCTGACCGGCGCTTCCGTGTCGGAGTCGGTCGAAGACATGGTTTCTAAGGTCATCGTCGTCGACAGTGCCGGGCAGACGAAAGGCGAACTGCCCAATCAGACGGATATCGACCGATTCGGTCTCATCCAGGCCATTTGCAAGGCCGACCCCAAGCAGGACGATGCCTCGCAGGCAAGGGCCATGCTGAAGACCGTCGCCCATGACATGTCCATCCGGGCCATCGGTCATATCCAGTGTATCGCCGGGTTTTCTGTCTCAGTCCAGGAAGAACAGCTCAAGGGCCAGTTCTTCATCAAGTCAGACAGCCATAAAATTGAAGGGAACAAGCACCTGATGGAGCTGCATCTGGTATTCCACAAACTGCTGGATGAGCAGAAACAGGAACTGGACAGCGCATCGTACAATGCTAACCCGGATTATGTGCCGCCAGCGGAAACGGAATCGACATCTTCTGTTCCTGCAGGTGGCGCTATGGCTGGCAGCAGTGTGGTCGATGCGTGCATGGCCAACTTCGACGGTACTGTGTCTCCCTATGGCTCAGAAGGCTGTGTCGACCGGGCGACCATCGCCGCGGCGGGCTATTCCCCTTTTGCAGCGCAGGAATATAACAATGGCGTGAAAGGCTGCGACCAGCTCCGGGCCGATGCCGAAGCCCAGGGACTGGCGATCCCCTACGACCCGGCACAGCTGGAGAAAGGCGACATCATCATGTACAACCGCTACAGCAAGCCGGATCCGAACTGGCATGTCGTGGTCTATGACGGAAACGGCGGCTGCTGGGGCAACAGTTCCCATGTCTATGGCTGTTTTCATCACTACGAAGGCAGCATCGATATGGGAAGCGACTATTATCCGGCAACGATTATCAAGACCTCAAGGGGGTGAGCGTGTGCAGAAAAATCCGTATATCAGCCTGCTGAATCTGATGGAGCAGGTCAGCCGTAGCAGCAACAGCCCGGACATTCAAATCGGGCAGATCCTTGCTTCGCCGCCAGATATCAAGGTCCGCTACAATGGCATCATTTTGACCAAAGAGGAGCTGTGGATTTCCCATTATCTCCTGGCAGGTTATGGCCGCACAGCTAAAGGGCATCTGGTATCGGCGACACAGAATCGTGCCGGCGGCAGCGGTGATGCGGCTTACCAGTCCCATAATCATGATATCGATAATGACTACACCGATTCCGTCATCTATACGGATACACTAAAGCCCGGCATGTACGTGGCCATCATGCCCATGCTCATCAATGGCCGGATCCAGCAGTACATCATTTTGGACGAGATTGTGAGGATTGATGGCCATGGCTGATCCTTTTGTAGCAATGAACAGCATCCAGGCAGCGAACCGGAATGAGTCGCTGCCTCTTTTTGTAGAATACGGCTATGACTTTGATAAGCAGTGCTTCCGCTACGATGAAAAAGGCCAGAACCTGATGGTGACGGAAAATGAAGCCCTCAAGGTCTGGATTTATAAGGCAATCCTCACCGAGCGGTATCGCTACTTGGCCTATGATGACAGCTATGGCATTACCATCGAGCCGTATCAGGGGAGAACGTCAAACAGCCGGTATACGGCAGACCAGATCTGCCGGAATATCCGCGAGGGATTGATGGTGAATCCGTACATTGCCCGCATTAACCATGTCGAGGTGGAGAAGCGGGAACGGGATGATTTGGTCATTACGGTTGACGTCACTTCTATTTACAGTGACGAATCATTGACCGTGACGACAGGAAGGAGCAAGGCATGAGCAATTTATTTGATGCACAGACTAAAGATGTGATTGAAAGCCGCATGACCCAGACCCTGCACACCATCACGGAAAAAGAGCAAAGTACCATGGAAGGTACCTTTGCCCGCGACCTGATCGACGCCAATGCTGTGGAATTTGAGAGCAGCTATGCCGAGATGGCCATGCTGCGCGACGCGGCCTTTGCCAAAACGTCCTGGGGAGATTACCTGACGCTGCGGGCAGCGGAATTTGGCGTCGATCGCAAGAAAGCCGTCAAGGCCAAAGGAGAAGTCACGGTGACGGGGATGGCAGGAGCCTACATCATTCGCAGCAGTCTCTTCCAGACAAAAGACGGCCGACGCTTTTACACCCTGGAGTCGGCCACCATTCCTGCCGATGCCGCTGAGGTTACGATTCCTGTGGAAGCCGCCGATGCCGGAGCGACTGGCAATGTGGCCGAAGGAACGATTACGGAAATCCCCTATTCCATCCCGAATATCTCGGCGGTCGTTAACCATAAGAAATGCACCGATGGGGCGGATGAAGAAACGGATGCCGCACTCCTTGCCCGGTTACTTTTCCGGGTTCGCCAGCCCATTACTTCGGGCAATGCCAATCATTATCGTGACTGGGCCATGTCCGTCGATGGCGTCGGGAATTGCAAAGTCATCCCGCTCTGGCAGGGCAATGGTACAGTGAAGGTCATTATCGTCACGGCAGAGAACGAATCGGCATCGGCGGAACTGATACAGGAAGTCTACGACTACATCGAAAGCCAGCGGCCCATTGGAGCGACCGTGACCGTCGTTTCACCAGCTCCTTTGACCATTGACCTGACGGCAGATATCTACGGAACCGCGAGTCCCGATGCCGTAAAGGCAGCCATGACAGCCTATCTCAAGCAGACGGGTTTTACGCTTTCCTATGTCAGCCTGGCCCAGATGGGGAAACTCCTCCTTTCCATCAGCGGCATTACGGATTATAAGAATTTGAAGCTTAATGGAAACGCGGCCAATGTGGAACTGACGAACGAGCAGATTCCGGTAGCCGGAAAGGTGGTGCTGAACCTTGTCAGCCAATAACTGGATGCGGCAGAGGCGGATGGATATCCTGAAGTATTTGCCGCATTTTTTATCGAAGGCCCCGATGTTCCGCCGGGCGGCAGAAACCTGCAATGAGGAGCATGACCGCCTGCGCCTGGCTCTGCAGGACCTGGCGGACAACTTCTTCGTGAACACAGCCACCTGGGCGCTGTCTCTTTATGAATCGTTCCTTGGCATCAAGCCCGGCGACGGGGATACCGACGAATTCCGCAGGCAGCGGATCCTCTTTAAGCTGCAGCATGTGGATGTGTCTACGGTGGATTTCATGAACTCCATCGTGAACCTGTACAGTGTTGGCCACATCGAGGAAGTGAATGAAGAATATTATTTCAAGGTGTACTGCATTATGAACGACAAGGATACCGGAACGCTTTCGAAGCTGATTGCCCAGCTCGACATCTACAAGCCGGCCCATCTGGGCTATGCCATCTACTTGGGTTATTCCTGGAATGGCAAGATTCACTGGAACGGAGAAGCCACCTTCTCGACGGCGACCATCGTATCCAAGAAAGGAGTGATGACAAATGGATGATTACAGCAAAGAGAAATGGTCGGCGGATTTTCCGGACCGGGCCGGGCAGGAAGTCCGGCCCACAGAAGCTGTGGAGAATACGCTGGATTATGATGTGCTTTTCCCTCAGTATCTTTCGGAAGACCCGGTCGTCTTCAATCAGCAGAACAGGACCGTGTCCCAGCTGGTCAGTAATGATGCCCGGCTCTATGAGCGGATTTCTGCTACGGCCGCTGACATTAATGCCCACCTGACCGATGCCAAGGCCCATGCCAGCGGCATCAGCGGCAATGCGGCCAGTGCGTCGAAGCTGCAGACGGGACGGAAGATTCACCGGGTGCTGTTTGACGGCACGAGGGATATCACCCTGCCGGATTTCAGCGGCTGCGGCGAAAAGACAGCAGGCCAGAGCGGCATGGTCCCGTCACCTTCTGCAGGGAAGCTGAATACCGTCCTGCACAGCAATGGCAGCTGGGGCAAGGTCACCTATGCCGATATGGACGAGGAAGCCGTGGCCAAGATCCAGGCATGCCCGTTCCCTGTCAATGCCATCTACATTTCTGCGGACGGGAAGAATCCGGCAACGTACTGGCCGGGGACGACCTGGGTGGCCTTTGCCATGGGCCGTTGCCTGATTGGGGCCGGGGCGGCAGACAGCGGAACCATGTACAAGGCCGGGGACAAACTGGGCGAAGAAAAGCACAACCTTACGATTCCAGAAACTCCGGCTCATGGCCATACGGTTGGAGACAGCGGAAATCATCGTCATTGGTCCTGCGGGGCATTGCCGCGCAACTTCCAGTGGGATGCCTGTGAAGGCAATGATGCACCTGTGGCCGTAGGCTATGGCGACGGCTGCTGGCATGGCAATCAGGTAGACGGGCATACGTCCTGGGATGGAAATCATTCCCACAGCCTTTCCCGGACGGGCGGCGGCCAGCCGCACAACAATATGCAGCCGTCCATTGTCGTGTATATGTTCCAGCGGACAGGATAGGGGGTGAGGAATATGGCTGAATGGTTACAGATGGCCGCGTCTCTGGTATCGGTCCTGATGCTCTGCGGCGTCATCTTCAACTTCAGCGTCATTAAGCCGCTGAATGAATCGGTGCGGAGCCTTCGGGACTGTGTCGTCGAACTGCGCCGGCAGCTGACGGATACGGAAGCCAAACGGCAGCAGATGGCCGAGCGGCTGTCCCGGGTGGAAGAATCGACAGAGCATGCCCATCACCGCCTGGATGTGATGGAACAGCGCCAGCATGAACAGGGGTGAGGGAGATGAGCTTTTTTGTAGTGAAGAACCGGATCCATCTGACGCGGGGCGATTCAGCAGAATTCGACCTGACCATCCGCGACCGGGTAACGGGCAGTGTCTTTATCCCGGGGGACGGCGACCGCCTGACCTTTACACTGAAACGCTTCATTACGGATAAGGACCCTGTCCTCACGAAAACGCTGGGCCAGGGCATCCGTCAGGAGCAGGACAGCTGTGTTCTGGTATTCCTGCCGGAAGATACACGGCATTTATCCTGTGGCCGGTATATCTATGAAGTGAAGCTCGTGCGGGGAACTGGCTATACCGATACCATCATCCCGGCCAGGGATTTTTTCCTGGAAAGGAGCGTGACGGAGCGTGGCACAGAATGAAAGTACTTTAGCAGGCTTTGTTTCCCTACCTCTTAAAAGAAATTCTCTGGTCGGCATTCTTTCCATGCCACAGGCGCCGTCTGAAGCGTACCAGGAAAAGCGAGTCACTCCAACGGCTCAGGAGCAGGTCATCACCGCAGACGGCGGGTATACTGCTCTTTCCAAAGTGACGGTGGCTGCCATTCCGTCGAATTATGGCAGGATCAGTTTCAATGGCTATGAATTAAAAGTCGAGTAAAGGAGCAATCAACATGGCGAAGAACGTAAAAATCAATTCCGTTATCTATGCAGAAGTGCCGCAGGTATCGATTCCCCTGGCAGAAGGGGAGGGCAGCGCGGTCTTTTATGATACCTCTGGCGCTACGGCCTCTTCCGGCGATATCCTGAACGGCAAGTCAGTTTTCCTGGGCAGCGGGTCTGTTATCGGGACGATGACTGACAACGGCGCGGTCAGCGGCAGCATTGCCAAAGCTGATGGCGCCTATACCATCCCGGCCGGCTTCCATAATGGCAGCGGCTCTGTGCGTATCAGCAAAGAAGAACAGGCCAAGCTCGTCAGCGGCAACATCAAGTCCGGGGTGACGGTCCTCGGCATCAGCGGCAAGTCCAGCGTAGTCGATACCAGTGATGCCACCGCCGCCGCGGGGACGATTGTCAGCGGTAAGACGGCCTACATCAATGGTACCAAGGTGACGGGCAGTCTGACGACCGTTTCCGTTTCCCAGGACAGCCTGACGAAAATCCTGACTGTCGAGTAAGGAGGGAAGGCCATGAAGGTAAATGTGACGATAGCCGGAGCCAGTTACAGCGAAGTGCCATCCATCCTGATTCCCCTAAAAAACGGCGGCAGGGCACGGTTCTGCGAAGTGTCTGACACAACGGCGAAAGCTGCCGATGTGGCTAAGGGGAAAAAGTTTTATACCTCAGAGGGTGAACTGGTGACGGGGACGGCTGACCTGTCACAGGCAGATGCACGAAAGACGATAACCCTGATTCAAAAAGAGCATCAGACCATTACGCTTACCTGCAACCATCCGGAGTTATCCTCACAAACAGACTCAGATGGAAATACCGTATATGCTACAACGTATCAGGATACCTTGAGCATCAACTTGAAAGCAGATACCGATTATTATGCGGGGAAAATCACTATCAACGGGGAAGAGCAGGAAAACAGCAGTACCAATCCTCAACTTGCTTATATATCGGCACCCATCAGTAATGGCATGATTGTCAGTGCAACCGACGCCGCCCCGATTCCCACTGTTCCTTTTACAGATGTAAGCCTTACGATGACGGGACAGGGCACGCAGTGGCTGACTGGCCATATGCTTATGACGACGAAGCAATCCCCGGAAAGCCCTAAGATAGTCGGCGTGGGGGCTCTGGAAAATGGAAGCCGTAAAGGGCTGCTGTTCCTGTTGGATGAAGAAAAACGATATGCAGGTTGCAAAGTTGAACTTACGACAGGGACAGGAATATCGGATACCACAGAATTGTTCTATGAGAAAGATGATGATCTGGGGGTCATAATGATTGGGGAAATATCGGATGCTTTGTATTCCTATCTGGCAGAAGCCTCAGCAACAAAGGCAGAAGTGGTATTAACCATTAAGGTGGTGGGATGAGTTTGTTTGAAAAAGTGAATATCCCCGATTGTTTGGTCATCATTGGGCTGGTCACAGCCCTGATCATGGCCATTTTTTATAATCTTAACGAGCTGGCCATGTCCATCGCATCCGGCCTGCTTGGCTATATCGGCGGTACCGTAAAGTCCGCCGCCAACCAGAAAGGAGAAGATAAATCATGAAAGTATTCCTGAATCCCGGCCATGCGCCGAACGGCAATCCTGACCCCGGTGCCGTGAACGGAGAAACGGGGCTGCGCGAATGTGATGTGGCACTGGCTGTAGGTGAATCTGCGGAAAGCTATCTGAATGCCGCTGGTGTTGAAACCGAACTGCTCCAGTCCGACAGCCTGTACGATATCTGCGAAGCGGCGAACAGCAGTGACGCCGACATCTTCGTATCCATCCACTGCAATGCCGCTGAAGCCGAAGAAGCCAACGGCACAGAAACCTGGGCCTGTGCCGGCAGTTACCGTGGCAGCGTGCTGGCCAGCTGCATCCAGAGCCAGTTGGTAGATGCCCTTGATATCACCGACCGTGGCGTGAAAATCGCTACGCCCGGCGTCAACGGCCTGTATGTTCTCACAAACACGGATATGCCCGCCGTCCTGGTCGAGCTGGCCTTTATCACCAATCCTGGCGATGAAGAAATCCTTGCAAACGCCCAGGATGCCATGGCCAGAGCAGTTGCCAGGGGAGTGACAGATTATGAACAACTGATTCTAGGAGGTAAATGACTATGAACCGTGAAGAAATCAAGAAAGCCGTCGCCAATGTCGTCGTAGACTTTGCCAGAAGCGAAGCCGAAGCGGCCATCAAGTCCATTGACCTGGATGATGTCCAAAAACTAGTGGAAGCGCAGATGAAGAACCTCACAGATCCGTTGGAAGCAGAAATCCAGACCACCACCAGCTGGTGGGTGAAGATTCGGAACAGGCTGTATATTACTTTGCTGCAGCAAGCGGTCAAAGCTATTGTGGCTGATGCAAAGCAGAAGATTGCATGAGAAAAGCCGATACGGAACATCGGGAAGGATGTTCCGTATCGGCTTATTTCTATTTATCCAGATAAATATTCTTTCTATGCCCAATTTCAAGAACCAAAACAATCACCTTGGTGTCTTCTATTTCTACAATGATTCGGTAATCACCTACTCGATATCTCCACTGCCCGCTTCTGTTTGCGGTTAATCCTTTGTCATGTTGTCTAGGATCTGAACACCCATTTATGTTTTTCCTCAACCAACTTGTAATCAGGAATGCTGTATATTTATCTAATTTTTTTAATTGTTTTAACGCTCTTTTGGAAAAAAACAACACTGTAATTCATTTCAGATCCAACTCTTTTTCCACTTCATCAAGAGAATAGACTACGGGGTCGGCTTCAAATTCTGCCAAGGCTTCTTTGTAAGCTTTTACATCATGCTCGTCTTCAATTCGTTCTATAACAGAACGTCTCACTAATTCTGATACAGTGATCCCATTGAGTTCAGCATACTTTTCCAATCAAGTTGGGAAAAACTGAAAATTGTTTTCTAGGGTACTTGAAATCATTTCTTTTGTCCTATTACTCCTGAGAGCCAATTTTCAGGAGGTGTTCATTATGACGGATGAACAGAAACAACAGATTACTACTATGCGCCGAGACGGAGCAGGGTATGGGAAGATAGCAGTGATACTCGGTATTTCTATCAATACAGTGAAATCTTTCTGCAGACGGCACAACCTGGTTACCAAGAAGACAACATCAGTCTGTGAGCAATGTGGAAAGCCCATTGAACAGAATCCGGGACGCAAGCGGAAACGATTCTGCTGCGATGCCTGTCGTAACAAATGGTGGAACGCTCATCCCGAGCTGGTGAAGCGGAAGGCGGTCTATACATTCACTTGCCTAAATTGCGGCAAAAAGTTCAGTGTCTATGGCAACAGCCATCGGAAGTTCTGTTCCCATGCCTGCTATGTCGAGTATCGCTTCAGAGATGGTCGCCATGGATAAAAGGTTATTTCGTAATGAAGCAACCTTCCAGGTGACGATGTATCTGGCGAGAGTGATGCTGGCGGAAAAGCTTATCACCGAGAAGGAGTACCAGACTTTCGAGCAGGAGATGCTCCATAAATATCAGCCCTTTTCTGGCGATTTATATACTTGCTAATTGGTTAAAAAAGAGGGATATATAGTGTTGAAAGGAGCTGATTCTATGCGGACTATCCGTAAAATCGAACAAAAAATATCCGGACTGAAACAACGAAAGAAAGTTGCAGCCTATGCCCGTGTCTCCATGGAATCGGAGCGGATGCACCATTCCCTTTCGGCACAGGTCAGTTATTATAGCAAGCTGATACAGAAAAATCCGAATTGGGAATACGCCGGGGTCTATGCGGACTACGGCATCTCTGGGACGGGGATAAAGAAGAGGCAGGAATTCCGGCGGATGCTGGAAGATGCCGAGGCCGGGAAAATAGACATCATCCTGACCAAATCCATCCAGCGGTTTGCCCGAAACACGGTTGACCTTCTGCAGACGGTACGTCACCTGAAAGAACTGGGTATTGAAGTCTGGTTTGAGAAAGAAAATATCCATACCATGAGCGGAGATGGAGAGTTGATGCTGACCATCCTTGCCTCTTTTGCCCAGGAAGAAAGCCGATCCATCAGTGATAATATCAAGTGGCGGTTTCGTAAAAAGTTTGAACAGGGGATTCCTCATGCAAAGTTCTTCGTTTACGGCTATTGCTGGGAGAAAGATAATCTGGTCATCCAACCAGAAGAAGCCGCGATTGTCAGAGAAATTTTTGATGCCTATCTGCAGGGCAGAACCAGAAAAGATATATTACGGGAACTAAAGCGGCGGGAGATCCGCACCATGTATGGGAACTATTTCAAAGATGCCAGTATCAGGCAGATTCTTACGAATCGGATTTATACGGGCGTTCTTGAGATGCAGAAAACCTTTGTGACGGACCCTATTACCAAACGCCAGGCCGTTAATCATGGAGAAAGGAATAGGTATGTAGTGGAATGGCATCATGAAGCCATAATTTCTTCTGATATGTTTGAATGGGTTCAGCAGGAATTAAAAAATCGCAAGGAAATGGGAATGCAGCGGGGCGGATATGCCAGGGATTTTTTGAACACCTCTTGCTTTACGGGGATCATCAAATGTGGCATCTGCGGGAAAAGCTATGTCCATGTTGTTCGGAAATACAAGGGAAGGATACGGGAATACTGGACCTGTGATTCGCATAAGGGCAAGGGGACAAACTGCGGAGCCTATGGCTCCATCCCGCAGCCCGCTTTGAAAAAAGCATGCGCAGCCGTTCTGGGTACAGATGAATTTGATGAAGAACTGTTTGTTCAGCGGGTAAAGAAGATTGTTGTTCCTTCTTATCACACGCTGGTATTTCATTTCAAAGATGGAAACGTTATCACACAGGAATGGAAATCGACAGCCTTAAAGGATATGTGGACGGATGAGCAGAAGAAAAAGCAGAGGCAATGGATGGAAACGTATCATCAGCGTGATACGTCCGGCCGTTATACCGCTTTTTCGGAATGCATTGTATGTCCTGCGTGCCAGACGAAATTCATACGTTGTCTAGAGAAACGTATGAATGGAAAAGTGGCTTATTGGCGGTGCCGGGGAGAACATAGATGCATCCATGTAAGAAGCATCAAAGAAGAATGGCTGCAGCGTATGGCAGCAGAAACAATGGGAAAATTGGAATTTGATGATACAGCATTTAGAGCACAAGTGCAGCGTATTGAAGTACAGGATAACGAAACATTGCTGTTTCAATTTAACGATGGTCATACGAAGGAGGTGAAGTTGCCATGAAAAAAGTGCAGGTAATTCCAGCTACACTGCGGAGTTATACGAAAAAGCTGATGGACAGTCAAAAAAAGAGAAGGGTGGCAGGCTATGCACGGGTTTCAACGGATCACGATGAGCAACTTACCAGCTATGAAGCACAGGTGGATTATTATACGCGTTATATCCAGAGCAGAAATGATTGGGAATTTGTCGGGATGTATACGGATGAAGGCATTTCAGCTACGAATACCAAACACCGGAAAGGATTTAAACGGATGATTGATGATGCCATGGACGGCAAAATTGACCTTATCATCACAAAATCTGTCAGCCGGTTTGCCAGGAATACGGTCGACAGCCTGACCACCGTGCGAAAGCTGAAAGATAAAGGAATCGAAATCTATTTTGAAAAAGAAAATATTTGGACACTGGACGCCAAAGGAGAACTCCTGATTACCATTATGAGTTCCCTGGCACAGGAAGAGAGCCGCAGCATCTCTGAGAATGTAACCTGGGGACACCGGAAACGGTTTGCTGATGGGAAGGTCAGTCTGGCATTTAGTCATTTTCTTGGCTATGATAGGGGAATGGACGGAAACCTGATAGTGAATAAAAAGCAGGCAGAAATCGTAAAGTTGATTTACCGTTTGTATCTTAGCGGATACACGTTTCATTCTATTGCAAAAGAACTGACGGAACGTAAGATTCCCACTCCAGCTGGCTGCAAAATCTGGAGAGCTAACACGATCCGAAGTATTCTCATGAATGAAAAGTATAAAGGGGATGCCCTGCTTCAGAAAAAAATCACGGTTGATTTTCTGACAAAAGAGACAAAGAAAAATGAAGGGGAAGTGCCACAGTATTATGTGGAACATAACCATGAAGCTATCATCAGCCCGCAGGTATTCGATTGGGTACAGGAGGAAATCAAGAGGCGGCGTAAAGGGAAAAAACGTTACAGCGGCGTATCCATCTTCTCCAGTAAAATCAAGTGCGGCCAGTGCGGCGGCTGGTATGGGGCCAAGGTCTGGCATTCGACTGACAAGTACCGGAGAACTATATACCGCTGCAACGATAAATTTAAGAGACACTGCCAGACGCCGCACCTGACAGAAGATGATATCAAGGAAGCCTTCGTCCGGGCTGCCAATCGACTCATTGAAAACAAAGCGGAAATCATAGATAACGTTACCTTGCTGAAAGAACGGCTTACCGATACAGAAGCCCTGGAAGAGGAACGGGATAAGCTCAGTACAGACTTGAACCTGCTGGCCGACAAGATACAGCAGCTCATAGCCGAGAACGCCAGGGTCGCGCAGAACCAGGATGATTATGACCGGAACTACAACGAACTGGTCAGTCGGTATGAAGCAGCGAAGACGCAGTACGACAAGACCTGTGAAGCCATCCAGTATCGCAAGGCCCGGAGCCGTCAGATGGACAGCTTCATCAAGGAGCTTAGGAATCAGGATCTCATTAAGGAGTTCGATGCCCGGCTGTGGGGCAGCCTGGTGGATTTCATCACAGTGTACAGCAAAGACGATATCCGGGTGACCTTCAAGGACGGGACGGAAATCAGAGCATAAGCAGGAAAAAAGGATTACGGCAGAGAATCCAAGAGGAAACGCAGGATTCTCTGCCGTATTTTTGATGAAGAAAATCGGAATATGATATAATAGTAAGGGTTTCAGGTGTGCGAAGTTTGAGTGAGATATAAATGTTTGGCGAAATATTTTTGCGTGATGGCCCTCTCTGCCCATCGGCAATACCGATGCTATCAAGCCCCTTTAAAATACTAAATTATCAAAAATTCGTTTTGCCGCCTCCGCAATCATAGCGTCGTCAGATTTTGCATTTTTTTCCGTGCGGCGCGACATTATCGCCATGACAATGGGTTTGCGATTGGGCGGATAAATCACGGCAATATCATTCCGCGCCCCATAATCGCCTGAACCGCTCTTGTCGATAACTTTCCAACCTTGCGGAGTTTCTGCCTTGATAAGCGTGTCGGTTATGGAATTGTCGCTCATCCAATCAATCAGCAGTTTTTTCTTGTCGTCGCTCAAAATATCGCCGAATATATAGACTTGCAAATTTTTTACCATCTGTCTCGGCGTGCTAGTATCACGATTATCTTTTGGATTGAAAAGATTAAGTTCAGGTTCATTTCGCGCAGGTTTGGTAGTTTTGTCGCCAATATTTTTAAGTGCCACCTTGAAATTTTCCACGCCGCCGATCTCCTGCAAAATTAAATTTGCCGCCGTGTTGTCACTCCACCTGAGCGATGCCGAACAAATTTCCGCCAGCGTCATGCCATCAGCAACATGGTCTTTGGTGATTGGCGCGTAGGACAAAATATCTTCCGCCGAAAACTTACGAATTTCATTCAAATCGGAGGTATTTTTTTGTCTTAGCAATTCTGCAGCCGTAAAAACTTTGTGTGTCGAGCAGTAGGAAAAACGCGTATCAGGTTTGTAGCAAATTTTTTTTCCATTCTCCATGTCAACGGCGTAAACACCAATCACGGCGTTATATTTATTTTCCAGATCAGCAAGATTTAATTTCTGCCGCGCTTGACAATCCTGAAGGCAGAAAACCATCAAGCCACAGATTATCAAAAACAAAAAACAAAATTTCTTCATAATAACCTCCTACTATCTGTTGAACGACCCGCCAAATTCAACGGGTCGTATTGGCTCAATAGAGCGTGATCATCAGCAATTAGCACTCTTATTGCCATTACTAATACATCACTTCATACAATCAAAGATGCAGTCACTTGCACTTGTCAACAAAAATTGGACACAAAACTAAAAAAATCAGGCATAAAAAACGAATCGATGTACAAGATTCATCAACTTTTCTGACATCCTTCAAGCTTGTTAGACAAACCATGCCATCGATAATGCAGACGAGATCAGCAGATGGGCGTGTGACGTTCCCGATACTGCTTCGGCGTCAGGTAGCCTAAGGAATAGGCTGGCCTCTGTTCATTGAAGAAAAGAATGTAGTCATCCACCTCCTCCTTGACCGGTTTCTCGCCGGTCACATGCAAGTCCATGAACAGCTCCGCCTTGATCCATCCATTGATGGACTCCATAGCGGCATTGTCTGTGGGGGTCCCGGCACGTGACATGGATCGGGTGATGCCGTACATGGGCAATAGCTCGTTGTAGGCTTTGGAGGCGTAGACCGATCCCTGGTCAGAATGGAGAACCATTTGGTGCTCCGGATGCCGTTTTTGCCACTCAATCAGATTTTCCAGTCCGCTGATGTAAGTCATGCGATCACCGCGTTTTGCAGAGAGGGAATGACTGACAATCTCATTGTTCCATAGATCCATATAAAGAGTCAGTTCATGGTAGATGCCTTTCACATAAAAAGCGGTCATATCACTCACGATGCACTGCATTGGCCCATCGATCTGCATTTCAGACATGAGCAGGTTGGGAAATATCCGCGCTGGATCGCCAGCCTTCTTGTACCTGTAGTGCTTGGATTTGCTCTTGATTCCCGCAATCCTACAGCATTTGTGGGCATAGGGATCGGACAGGACAATCTCTTTGTCCAACCGTATCTTGGCGTTCAGCCAGCGATAGCCGTGCGATGGATACTTCCAATGGTACTCCTGGAACAGCAGGACGTTGCTCAAAAGGCGCTTTTCTTTGCCCGACGGCTGAGAAAGATGTTTTTTCCAAGCGTAGAAACTGCTCCTCTGGATGCCCATTGTCTTGCAAAGAAGCTTCACCGGAATTTCTCCGGATAGTTCCATGATTACTTGATAATCTTGTTGCCGTACAGAATTACAGTACCATTAAACCGTACCCTTTGTCAAGGACATTTTCAAAAGAAAGAGAGAAGCAGCGACCCCTTTTGGAATCGCTGCTTCTTATTTTTTATTAAATTATCTTCAATGGGTAAATACCCGTTTTTATATACTCATAATACTCGTTTGGGGATAGCTTTGCTAACTTCCATTGGTATCTGTAGTTGTTGTAATAATCCATCCACCTATCTATTTCTAAACGCAGAGACTCAAAATCTTTGCACTCAGATATATGGATTTCATCCTTCATGTGCCCGTAAAAGCTCTCCTGAGGTGCATTATCCCAACAATTACCTCTTCTCGACATAGATTGCCTTAAATTAGCATCGTTAACAAACTGTATAAATTTATAACTCGTATAGTGTGAACTCTGGTCCGAATGAATAATAGTCTCACTAGAAAGTTCGCTTCCATGCCTAGCAAGCACCATATTAACACTTTCCAACACGAAATCTATTGCCAATGAATCACTAAGACAATATCCAAGTACTTGCATCGTATAGGAGTCTAGAATTGTAGATAAATAACAGTATTTATCATTCAATGGTATGTAAGTTATATCTGTTAACAATACTTTTCTAGGTCCATGTGCTTTAAATTCCCGGTTCAAAAGATTAGGTGCTACCTTGTTGGTCCTCAAAGCTCTTGCTATTTGCCGATAGGGATTAGGCTTTCTAATAGGGCATCTCAGATTATATTTCACCATTAATCGTCTTATCTTTTTTAGGTTCATAAGTACCGGCTTCTCTAAATGCAATAGCCTCATATGTATGCCCCGGATGCACTTATCATACCCCTTAAATTTATATGCCTCTAGAATAATACTAAAGTCTTCCCTATCTTTTTGCTCCTTGGCATTACGAAATTCCATGTTGCTTAACCAATTATAGTATCCAGATCTAGTAACATGAGCAAGTTTACATAAATGGACTATTTTCAATCGATTATCTGGCCTAGATACCAAATTATGAATTAATTGAAACTTTCTATTTGCTAGCCCCAAAGCTATTTCACGCGCTAATCTGATTTGTCCAAGCAACACATTTTTTTTAAGAATTCAACCTCCTGTCTAAGATAAGACAATTCATACTGCATGGATGCTATTGTTGCCTCTATTGGTAACTCGCTGTAATCTTTATTCTTCGGCGGAGTTTTTATCTCTCCACCAACACCTTGAGTAAGAGACTTTCCGGATTCTATCGCTTTTTTTAGCTTAAAAGCAAAATTATTAATTCTGTATTGTCCCAAAAGATCAGGATCATACCCTAACTCCCTAAAAATAGACACTGGTGAAAAGCCCTGAATATATAGTTTCCAAAATGTCTCCTTAAACTCTACCGTCAACAATATCATATTATCAGTGACCCTGTATGTATAGGGGTTTTTACGCAACAATAGTTTCTCCTGTTCCGTAAAGCGCTTAACAGTCATTTTGAGCACCTCCGCTTGGTATTCATAGTATAACATTCAGTTTGGAAAAAAGTTGCTCAAAAACGATTTTAGACAATCAAAAAGAAAAAAATGTCCATTTTTTAGGATTTACCAAGAGAAAGCTGTCCAATACTTGTTTTTTTCTTGCTAAATGTCCCAAAATAGTAATTTTACAAATATAAAATCTATTCATATAGAATATACTCTTTTCATGTCCATATCACTTTCTATACTCTCTCTCAAACTGTCTATGACTATGGGTACATTATACATCCCCCTTCACCTCGTAGCCTTTTTTTAGCCGTGCCTCGGTTATCTTGGCCTTGATTAGTTCCTGGATAAGTTCTTCCTTTGTCATCGCCTTCAGTTCATCCAGCTCTGCCGGAGCTTTCTTGAACGAGGGCGCACAGATGCTTCTTCGTCCCTGCTTGGGCGGCAACTGGTTGGCATCCCGGTACATTCTCATGTAATTCCGTGCCGTCTGCTCATTGATAACGTATTCCTCTGCAGCTTCATACCGGCTGATTTCGCCGTCGTAAATGCGGCGGCCAATGTCCAATCTCTGTTCTTTTGTGTACTTCACGGCAAACCTCCTGTCCTGTGAGGGAGAATTTCTGTCCGATAATTAATTTCGTACTATCCGTACAGTATACACCGTATGTCCAAAAATTACCCCCTCCGTGTCCAATTTTAGTTTACCACTTCAAGATTCACCACAAACCAAACACGAGAGGTGCTACGTGATGTCTCAATTATACACCAGTCAGCCGACAGTTAACAGACTCCTGACGACTTTTTCTTCCTTGTTCCCATCTGCGACGAGACGGACGCGCCATCTGCTGGCGTGGTTACTCATTGCTCAACTGGCTCTGGAGTCGGCGCCGTCGGTGCGCTGCCTGTTCCGGCAGTTCCTATCGAAGCAGACGGACGCATCGCTCAACAGCTATTACCGCGCCCTTGGCAACGGCCTCGTCACGGATGCATCCATTCGCCAGGCCTTGGCGCTGCAGGCGCTTGCCATAGTGCCAGAGGCACTGCGGCAGGAGCCTATCCTGCTCAGCGTGGACGACACGTCCATTGCCAAGTGGGGCAAGCACTTCGACGGTGTAGGCATCCTGTACGACCACGCCAAACACGATGGCAAGTCCTATTTCAATGGGCATGCCTTCGTCAGCCTGACGATGAGCGTGCCGGTCCTCCATGAGACCGCAGGCAAGCAGCAGATCCGTTATATCGCGGTGCCGATTGGCTACGTCATGAGCAACGGCGAAGCCTCGAAGCTGACACTTGCCTGCCAGCTTCTCGATGAAGTCATGCCAATCCTTGAAAAACGCCAGGTCATCCTGCTCTTCGATAGCTGGTACGCCAAGCGCGAGTTGCTCGCACATGCTCTCAGCTATCCGAATCTCAATGTGACCTGCAATGCACGCCACGATACGGCCATGTTCGAGTTGCCGGATTCGACGGCAGGCCGTCGCGGCCGTCCACCAAAGTACGGTAAACGCTTGATGCTGGACGAGATTGCCAATGATCTCACGAATTACCTTTGCCGGATGGACAACTATTTTGTTGCTCACCGTCTGGTGAAAACGCGCATCTTTGGCGACCATACCGTCCATGCCTATGTGACGCTGAGCAAGAGTGGCTCGTACCGTCTCTTTTTCAGCACCATAGATCCGATGGCGCTGCACATGAGCATTGCTTGGCAGGAGAACAAAGGGCTCCGCAACACCAGCTCCAAGCATATGGCGATTTACCCGCTCAAGCTCTACAAGCTCCGCTGGGGCATTGAGACGAACTACTACGAGCAGAAGATGTTCTGGGAGCTCGGCAGCTACAAAGTTCGCACAAAGACTGCGATTGAGCATCTGCTGAACCTAACGAATTCCGGGCACGCTCTCATGAAGATCCTGCCGTATGAGGACGAGCGGCTGAACACCTACCGGGACAAGAGCCCGCAAGAGCTGCGGCACGCGCTAAGCCAGCAGATCCACAAGGAAGTATTTTTCGCCACTTTGGTGTCCAAAGCCCAAAGTAGCATAAATTCAAGCACATTGCTCAAGGCTTTGCAAGCATTGGCTTGGGGCGATGAGCAAGCGGCTTAAAAGCTGTAAACTGTTGT
Source organism: Megasphaera massiliensis (assembly GCF_036305205.1). Taxonomy (NCBI): domain Bacteria; kingdom Bacillati; phylum Bacillota; class Negativicutes; order Veillonellales; family Veillonellaceae; genus Megasphaera; species Megasphaera massiliensis. The sequence continues at coordinate 9,419 of NZ_JAXIXE010000039.1, read as the reverse complement.
ATAATAGTAGAAAATTATGGAACTCAGGGACGGCAGGTGAAGCGACAATGGAACGGATTGAAGGAACAGTTACAACGGCAATATCGTATGCCAAGAGTATCGATGAGAAAGCGAGGGAACAAATCCGCCGCATGTGCAGCTATGAGCTGACGAAGGGGAGCCGGGTGCGGATTATGCCGGACGTCCATGCCGGGAAAGGCTGTACGATTGGTACGACGATGACAATCACAGACAAGGCAGTACCGAACATCGTCGGCGTGGACATCGGCTGTGGCATGTATACGATTGCTCTTGACAAGCAGCCGATTGATTTTGCCAGACTCGATGAAGCGGCTTACATCGTGCCTTCCGGGATGAATGTCTGGCTCGAGAAGCAGGCTGACTTTGATTTGCAGCAACTCTACTGCTATGACAAGCTGAAGAATCTGTCCTGGATTGCCTGCAGTATCGGCACTCTGGGCGGCGGGAATCATTTCATCGAGGTCGATAAAACCCATGATGGCCGACATTATCTCGTCATCCATACAGGAAGCCGGAACCTGGGAAAACAGGTGGCGGAGATTTATCAGCGCATGGCCGTTGAGCTGAATGCCCATGATGAAACACTGGAAGAACGGCTCTAGCATATCATAGCAGAATACAAGGCGGCAGGACGGCAAAAAGAGATCCAGGAGGCCATCCAGCAGGCGAAGTCAGAACAACGCAGGGAAAAGCTGCCGGAAGATCTTTGCTTTGTCTCCGGAAAATACCTGAGGCAGTATCTGCATGATGTGGCTCTTTGCCAGCAGTTTGCTAGACTGAACCGGGAGCAGATTGCCAAAAAACTGCTGGAAAGAGCTGGCCTTCAGCCCGGCGAAGCCTTCCATACCATCCACAACTACATCGATGTCGATGAGATGATCCTCAGAAAAGGAGCCATCGCCGCACATAAGGGTGAAAAGGTCCTTATTCCCATCAACATGCGTGACGGAAGCATCCTGGCCATTGGCAAAGGCAATGCTGAATGGAATTACTCTGCCCCGCACGGCGCAGGCCGCATCATGTCCCGTACACAGGCAATCAAAGAGCTTTCCCTCAAGGAATACCAGCAGGAGATGGCAGGCATATATACGACATCGGTAAACGAAGGCACCATCGACGAAGCTCCTATGGCCTATAAATCCCTTGATGATATCTTGGATGTCATCGGTGACACCGTGGACGTTATCGACGTGATGAAACCAGTCTATAATTTCAAGGCGGCAGAGGAGAAGCATTTCTAAAGCATCGGGAAGCAAAGTGACATATATGGAAAAACTAGGGTGCATGAAACGGATTGATGACTTGCGGTCTATCTGGCCGCATGAGGAACAGGATTTTTCAAAATGGCTTGCCCAAAAAGAAAATCTGGAACAGCTGAGTGATGCCATTGAAATTGACCTGGAGCTTGAGAAAACGGAATCTCCAGTAGGAAGTTTCAGTGTAGACATCTACGCCCGCGAAAGCGGGAGTTCCCGTGGGATTATCATCGAGAATCAGCTGGAAGATACCGACCATGATCATTTGGGAAAAATCATTATGTATGCGGCAGGGAAAGACGCTGAAATTATAGTCTGGATTGTCAAAAGGGCTCGTGATGAGCATGAACAGGCTATCGGATGGCTGAATCAGCATACGGATGAAAATATTGGTTTTTTCCTGATTGAAATTGAACTCTGGCGCATTGGGGATTCATTGCCGGCACCACGGTTTAATGTTGTAGAACGTCCCAACGAATGGGCAAAAACGGTAAAAGCTGCAGAAACCTTGACGCCACTGCGGAAATTCCAATTGAACTTTTGGCAGCAGTTCTGTGATTATGCCTTCGATAAAGACAGTAAGTTCAGCAAGAGCTTCTCATGCAGAAAGGCTTTCGCGACCAATTGGTACAACCTAAGTACCGGCGTATCATCTGTGGTGGTAGAATTTACAATCAACACATCCCGCCATCGGGCGACAGCGGGCTTGTATGTTGCCAAGGGGAAGGATTGGTATAGGCAGCTGAAAGATAATCAAGATACGATAGAAAAGGAATTAGGCGCTTCCATTGAGTGGTCAGAAGGTGAAAAAGATGGACGTATGCTTTTGACCAAGGAGCTTGATGCGGCGTTTGATAGAAAAGAATATAAAACTTACTTTGACTGGTTCATGGAAAAAGCACTTCTGCTCAAGAAGATAGCCAATCAGTACAACAACGATTGAAGTGAACACGGGGGTGTTCAAAATCCCTGCTATCGTTCGATTGTATCAAATACAGACACCTTTGAGACGACATCTTCACCACCGGTGCGACCCTTGAAGCCTGCGCCAAAGCCTTGAAGCGAAACGGGGCAGCAGAGGTGATCGGTTTGGTCATGGCCAGCGGGGCGCCGTAATATGGAATTATAATAATATAAGCTAGATATCTGCATGGATTTTCGTAATAAATTGACCTCCTAATCGTTTGCTTTTGAGCTGACGTTAGGAGGTCCTTTTCGTATGGAGGTTACAGGGCTTGAAGGATATGTCTCCTCCGGCAAAGGAAATGTTTAAGTTACTGATGGAGGGAAACATCATTCATGGTGGAAATCCTGTACTTCGATGGATGGCAGGGAACGTTGTCATGCGTCAGGATCCATCAGGAAACATCAAGCCGGACAAAGAAAAATCCGTCGAAAAAATCGACGGATTTGTGGCGTCTATTATGGCTCTGGATCGCTGAATCCGTAATGGAGCGATTGGCGGGAGCGTCTATGATGAACGGGGCGTTATTTCGTTTTAAAGACAAGGTTTTTTACCGTGTTATACCATAGTTCGTTTTCGGAATTTGCAACGATAGGTGTGCGGGAAACGACCCTCGTACTTAAGTCCGACAGAGATTTGTCTGTAAAGAAGAAGCGGTATTTATGTGTTCGTATTCCCTGCATTGGCCATTTAATAACTTGTTTCACCCATATATCGCAGCTGTTTTCTTCTTTGTTGTAATTTAAAAAATCGGGAAGAATATAAGTATCGCCATATTTTGCAGTGTTAATTTTTACCCAGTTATAGGGGCTTGCAGTGTAAAGAGGGGGCCTTCCAAGATGAATCGCGATGATGTTCGCTGTGTTGTCCATCCAGCCTTCAGGCGGAATCGGGGATTTTCTAGGCGGTGCTGGGGAGTTTTTAAATGATGGACTGATCTCTCCCGTTTTCGAATCTTTCATGGTGAGCAATAACATGGTTTTATCTTTGTAATTTACCTCGTATTGCATAAGGGTCTCGTCGCCAGTTGGAAAACTGCTTTTAGTCCAGAAACGCGCGGTATCTGTTCCCTGTTCGTAGATAATTTGTTGTGTATTCACGAATACATTTACAGAGGGGCTAGAGCTGAGCAAATGCCATTGTGAATCATTAGCGGAGACTTGAGAAATAAAGCTAAACAATATCAGCACAAAAAAGTGAAAAAACTTTTTATTCATGACAAATCACCTTTTTTCATCGAGATTTTTCATATAGGCACTTTTCGCTTTTTTTCATTATACCGTTTTTTATGTTTTTCTAATAGAGAGAATTCGGAAGTTTCAATGAATATCCCCATTGCATAATATGTATGTGCCTTATATAATATATGGAGCTAATTACTTTTGTTATAGGAGAAAAACTCTATTCTTCATACGGGATGAAATTGGGGTACCATCGTGATTTTTTGGGGTGACTGCTGATGATAAAAAAAGTGCTTATTACAACTATGATGATGACAATACTTTCAATGCCTATTTTGGCTTTTCAGACGTCTTATGAACCAGAAAGTGAGGACGCTGTTTCGTATACCACTTTTGATGACTTAAAGAGTTGGCAAACTGGATTTATAAATTATGCTAAATCCGATGGATCCAATGAATATTGGATAAGGGTATCGGTAAAGATAAAAAAGGAAAAGGTTCTTCATTATTGCACCCTTAATATTGACGGACAAAAATATACCTTATATGCGTTAAATCCACAATATAAACATTTGCGTGCGGGTTCTGCTCCTTTTTATGATATTCATACAGACAGCTTTGCTGATGATTTTCGTGTTTTCGCCAGTGATAGTGTATATTTCCCCTTAAGTTCGGAGTTAGTAAATAAATTGCTGACGGCTAAGGATGTGCGCTTTGAATTTAATCGCATAAGACGATTACATAATCACGCTAAAGTACCTGATGATATGCTAGCGGCATTGCAGAAAAACTATCAGTTAAAATATTCGGATTTTAATAAATACTGGGATCCGAAAAACCAAGATGGAAGTCAAGATTGATTAGCTAATGCTATTCGCCTCTTGAGAAAATGCCGCCAAGCATTCCTTCGAAGATATTTGTATGGGTATCGATTCGGTGGGCGAAATAAATTTTTATTGAAATTCAAAAGCATCTGCGAGAAATTGTAGGTGCTTTTTTGCACCCTTTTTTAGGAGGTAATTTATGAAAATCCCATCCTTTTCCAGATTGTTCCGAACGCGGGATAAACCGCAGGACTATTACATCGGTACGTAAGGAAATAAGACATTTGACTATGCACTCGGGAGCAAAATTTCTTCTATCATTTCACTGTATTAAAGTTAGCGTAGATTGAGACGACATCTTCACCACCGGTGCGACCCTCGAGGCTTGCGCCAAAGTCTTGAAGCGAAACGGGGCAGAAGAGGTAATCGCTCTGGTCATGGCCAGCGGGGCACCGTAATATGGAATTATAATAATATTGGCCGCGAGAGGCGTATATTCGCATAAATTAACCGACCTCCTGAGGTTAGATCTTTGGTCTGACTTTAGGAGGTCGGTTTTGTTTTGCTGCAATGATGATATTGTAGTTGGGGGCTTAGATCTTGATGGAAGTGGCCTTTTAGGGCAGACTATGTTTTGGACAATTCCATCACTTTTTCTTTTAATAATCGGGCGGCCTCTGAAAAGAGTTGATTCTTTTTCCAGATAAAGAAGATGCGGCAGCTGTTTTGGGGTTCTAACGGCCGGAATACGAGCTTTCCGTCTTTCGGGAGGTGGACGAGTCGATCAAGGCAGAGTACGTAGCCGACACCTTCCTCGGCCAAGAGAGAGGCGTTGTAAATCAAGGTGTACGTGGCAATGATATTGAGTTCGCTTTCATCCTTGTCAAACCATACGCCAAGTTCTTTGGCGGTAAGGGCCTGTCGGGAAGCGATTAAGGGGAGCCCCTCAAGGTCAGCGGCCCGAATGGTCGTGTGTGCGGCTAGCGGGCTGTCTTTTCGCATCAGGACGCCCCAGATGTCTTCGTGGGCCAGCTCGATATGGGGATAATCCTGTGGGGGTTCAGGCTGTATCAATACGCCAAAATCCAAGGTGCCTCTCTTTAGCTGCTCTTTTACGACCATACCGTCCATGCTTTGAAACTGATAGTGGATGTTGGGATACTCTTTTCGCAAATCTTGGATTGCGCGGGCTACGACCCTCATGCCGGCCGTTTCGCCGCAGCCGATGCGAACGCTGCCGCTTACGCCTTCCTGGGCGTGGGACAGTTCATCTACGGTTTTATCGACGAGTTGGGCAATTTCTTCAGCTCGTTTTTTGAGCAGGAAACCGGCCTCTGTCAGCGTAGTATTCCGATTGCCTCGGATTAGGAGCTTCACGCCGAGCTCTTCTTCTAAATCCATGAGCTGCCGGGACAATGCCGGTTGGGACACATGCATGGCTTCTGCGGCGTGGGAGATATTTTCCGTTCTGGCGACTGCCAAAAAGTATTTCAGGACACGAAATTCCATTTCCATCACCTCTATCACCATTATAACAGAATCAGGTATGTAATCCAATTATAACCAGATAAATATTATAGGTATTAGTTATTTGTGATGGTCTGTGATATCCTTAATCCATCAACAAGAAAGGAGTGATGCTTTGCAGGTGAACAAGCGTCTTTTGATCTTTATTCTAATGACAGGGGTGTTCGGCATCCTCAATACGGAGATGGGCTTTATCGGGATTTTGCCCTATATTGCCCAGCGTTACGATGTGACCATCGTCCACGCCGGGTTGCTTATCAGTCTCTTTGCCTTGGGTGTTGCTCTTTCCGGTCCCGTTATGCCCCTTGTTTTCTCCCGGTTCAACCGTAAGTATGTCATGCTGTTGGTGCTGGGACTCTTTACGATATGCAATACCATTTCTGTTTTTGCTTCGAATTTCAATCTGCTTTTGGTCGTGCGGATCATTCCGGCCTTTTTCCATCCGGTCTACTGCTCCCTGGCGTTTACGATGGCAGCGGAGGTAGCCGGTGTGAAAGCGGCGCCGAAGGCGGTGGCAAAAATAAACATCGGAGTGTCGGCGGGCATGGTCGTCGGGGTTCCGATCAGTAATTTTCTGGCGGAACATATTTCTCTATCCGTTTCCATGTCTTTCTTTGCCCTTACGACGTTTTTCGTCATGATGGCGACGGCCTTCTTTGTGCCTTCTATGCCGGCAGTCGGGCGTTTGTCTTATGGCGAACAATTGGCTGTGTTGAAAAAGCCCATGGTTTGGGCCTCTATCTTTGCCATTCTGTTCTTGAACGGCTCTGTCTTTGGTGTTTTCAATTATTGGGCCGCCTATCTGGCAAGTGTAGTCGGGCTGGCGCCGAACCTTGTCAGTCTGCTCTTGTTTGGCTACGGCCTTTGCAATATCTTTGGCAGCATGGCGGCCGGACACCTGCTTTCCAGCCGGGCCGAACAGACGGTGAAAGTATTTCCCTTCTTGCTGGGAGCTGTGTATCTCCTGTTTCTTACGGGAGGGGACAGCGGCGTGATGGTGGCCGCCCTTACGATTTTTTGGGGAGTCCTGGCCGGTATCAATGCCAACATCAACCAATTCTGGCTCTCCCACGCGGCGCCGGAGGCTCCTGATTTTGCTAACGGCCTCTTCCTCACAGCCGTCAATATCGGAACCATGGCTGCTACGACCGTAAGCGGCATGTTTATTGATTCTTTTGGTGAAAAATTCGTCGTTTACGGTGGATTATTGTTCCTGGTGGCAGCGGCCGTTCTTTTTTGGGGGCAATGTCGGAAACGCAACATGAATCCGGTCCTAGGAATCGATGTATCATAAGTAATAGATATAATTATAAAACATATCAAAATATAAGATAGAGGTATTTGTTATACTTTGAGGCTTCCGTTTATAATGGAGTCAAGATATCTTATTTGAATAATACATGAAGCTAATTTTTGATGATAAAGGAGACAATACTATGTTGAAAAAAGTAATTCAAACGACTTCGATGGCAGCTCTGTTGGCTGCTGCTATTACGGCTACTTCTTTGGCAGCCTTACCTGAAAATGCAACGACCGTATCTGTACCGGGGCAAACGATCCAGTTGGAACAGAAATGGGATAAGATATTCCCTCAGTCGGATAAGGTGGATCACCGTAAAGTAACCTTTCAAAACCGTTATGGATTTACCCTGGTAGGGGATCTGTATGTGCCGAAAAACGCCCAGGGAAAATTAGCCGCCATTGCCGTAAGCGGTCCTTTCGGTGCCGTAAAAGAACAGGTCAGCGGTCTCTATGCACAGACCTTGGCCGAACGTGGTTTTGTGACCTTGGCTTTTGACCCTTCCTTCACCGGTGAAAGCTCCGGCAATCCGCGCAATACGGCGTCTTCCGATATTAACACGGAAGATTTCAGCGCCGCTGTCGACTACCTGGGATCCTTGGATATGGTAGACCGCGACAAGATCGGTATCTTGGGCGTTTGCGGCTGGGGCGGTTTTGCTTTGAATGATGCCATCCAGGATACCCGCGTCAAAGCCGTGGCTACCAGCACGATGTATAATATGACCCAGGTCATGGCCAATGGCTATGAAATTACCATGGATCCCCAGGGGCAATACGATCGTGTAGCCCCGCAGAGTGCAGACGCACGGTACCAGATGAAGGAACAGTTGAATAATGCTCGCTGGGAAAGCTCGAAACACGGCTATACCGACTTAGCTCCGGCCAATAATCTGGATCCGGAAAAAGATATTACATCGGAAACGCCGAAGTTTGTCGCCGAATATGCTAATTTCTATCGGACCAGCCGCGGCTATCATCCGCGTTCGGTAAACTCCAATCCCAATGGTTCCTGGGCGACGATCATGCCCCTTGGCCTTATCAATATGCCCATCATGGAATACGCCAAGGAAATGCGTACACCGACGCTGATTGTGGCCGGTGAAAAAGCCCATTCCCGTTATTTCAGCGAAGATGCTTATAACGCCATCGGTTCCAAGGATAAGGAACTCTATATCGTTCCCGGTGCCAACCATACGGACCTCTACGATAATACCCAGAAAATCCCCTTTGATAAATTTGAACAGTTCTTTAAAGACCATTTAAAATAATGTTGCTGTAAGTGAAAGGCCTGATTCCCTAAAATCAGACCTTTTTTGCGCAAGGGAAATCTTACTGAGATGGCGTATCCGTAATGGAATGCATTTTCTTGCCGGAGATAGGCTATTAAAGAAAATTTTCCATACGATCGAAGTGTCTGGGGATTATGAGTCGTCGGCAGGAATGGGCGTCAGGGATAGGTTTTTTTTCGCTGCCATACGTCTGGTTCAGGCGTGATATAGTCGACATTTGTCTGTGACGGTCTATTCCTTCTGAAAAGGGAAGGTTATGGTCATACCGGAACGGTATCTGTTGTCGAAAGGCGGGAAACTTTGTATAATGGACATAAAAGAAAGGTGATGCTTAGATGCCTACGAATGAAACGATTACCGCGGCGCAAAACGCCAAACGCCATCAGCGGGCATTGAACATTATCAAACGATGGCGCCTTATGGATGACGATTTCATGAAGCGTTGTTTTAAGGACAACATTCCGGCTGTCGAATGTATCTTGCGAATTATTATGGAAAAGCCGGATTTACAGGTACAAACGGTGCAGATTGAGGATACGATTCCCAACCTTTCCGGTCATGGGATACGGATGGATGTGCATGCCACCGATTCGACGGGAACGGAATACGATATCGAAGTACAGCGTGCCGATAAAGGCGCGGGAACGAAGCGGGCCCGTTTCAACAGCAGCCTGCTCGATCTCAACAGCTTGAGAAAAGGCAGCGACTATGAACAACTGCCGGAAAGCTACGTCATCTTTATTACCGAAAACGATGTTTGGCAGCATGGCTTGGCCCGTTACCATGTCAACCGGATCATCGAAGAATTGAACCGTCCCTTTGAGGACGGCAGTCACATCATCTACGTCAATGGCAATTATAAGGGAAATGATGACATGGGCAAGTTGATGAACGATTTTCGCAGTGAAAACGTAGAAGACATGGTGTTGGAACCGTTGAAAGAAACGGTCCATCGTTACAAAAACAACCCGGAGGAGGTGGCTGTTATGTGCGCAGAACTTGAAAAATGGAGCCTTGAAGAACGTCAGGAAGGGCGCCTGGAAGGTCGCCAGGAG
>NZ_JAXIXE010000038.1:0-108242 GCF_036305205.1 Megasphaera massiliensis | reverse complement strand
ATCTGGGGCATCTTAAAGAGAGAACGTTACTATGGCCATCGTTTTACAGATAGAGAAACACTGATTAAAGCGATAGAAGAATATATTGAATACTACAATACCAAACGATTACAGAGAAATCTGGGAGTCTTGACTCCGATGGAAAAACATGCCAGCTATTGGCTGGCAGCATAAAAAACTGCCACCGGAAACCGGTGGCAGAAACAAAACCTATTTATATTTTTTCAAGTGTCTACTTGACGGGTAGCAGTTCACCGTCATGGGCGGTCTTTTCTTTTTCTTTAAACTTAAACGTTTATCTATATATTTTCAAAAAAATTTTATTTTTCTTCCTTGACTTTTTAAGTTCTCGGTGATATCATAGCCACATCAACAAAAAACGCCATAAACGCGACGACGCAAAATAGTACGTTCGAACCCCTCGTTTTCAGAGAGCTGCCGGCCGGTGCAAGGCAGTACAGGAGCCGAACCGAACTCATTGCCGAGCGGAGACGCTGAACAAAGTAGGCCGACACGGGAACTCCCGTTACAGAGCATGGATATCGCCGATGGCCGTATCCGAGAGTGCATCCGAGAGGATGAAACAGAGTGGTACCGCGGAAGGATATAACGCCTTTCGTCTCTTAGCAAATACCTTGCAGAGAGACGAAAGGCGTTTTCGTTTCTCTCCCTGTCCATCAAAGGAGGAAACTATTATGGCCAATATTTCATCGATTAAAACGGCATCCCTCAGCATGTGCTTTTCCGTCGGTGCCGTCCTGTTCAGTTCTCACGCCGGCGGCGGTTTTGCCACAGGCAATCAGGAAAACGTCTACTTCGTCAGCCTGGGCTGGCTCGGCCCCATTACGGCGATCATCACCATGCTGCTCTTTACCCTGACCATCAAAGAAGCCATGAACATGTACAATTCGCGGCACCTCACCAGTTACCGCCAGTTATTCCAGAACTTATACCGCCCCTTTACGGGCATCGAATACTTCTTTGAAGCCTTCTTCTATATCATGGTCTTAATGGCCGTATCGGCTACGATTTCCGGTGCCGCTTCCGCCATCAATGCCCAAACCGGCCTCAACTACTACGCCGGTATCGGCGTCGTCGGCATCATCATCTTCTTCTTGACGATCTTCGGTGCCGGCCTGGTCCGCCGAGCAACGACGTACATGGGCATGGCCATCCTGGCCATGGTCGCCATCATTTTCTCGGTCGGCATCTATGCGGCAGGTTCCGTTGAAGGAACCCAGGCCTTTACAGCCGTCATGGCCCAGGACTTTTCCGCCAACGGTTTCAGCAACGTCCCGACAGCCATTCTCCACGCCTTCACCTATGCCGGTTTCCAGTGCGTCGTCATCCCGACCATGATCGTCGTCGGTACGCCCTTAGTCACCCGTAAGAACTGCGCCATGTCGATGTGGATTTCCTTCGCCATGAACGCCGCTGCCCTGACCTTAGCCGTCGTCATGCTCTTAGGCTGGTCCGGCTTCTACGGTAAATCGACACTGCCGACGCTGACCAGCAGCCAGGCCATGGGATTACCGTGGCTGACCATCGTCTACAGTGCCTTCCTGATGCTGTGCCTCATTTCTACCGGCGTCACGACGGTCTTCGGCTTCACCGCTCGTTTTTCGGAAATCAATATCCTGAAAAAAATCAGCTCCCGCTCGGTCATCCGCGCTGCCATGGTCACGGCTTTCATCATCATCGCCTCGATGACCGTTTCCATTGCCGGCCTGACCAATATCATCAAATACGGTTACGGCTACTGCGGATACGCTGCCATCGCCATCATCATCGTCCCCTTCCTGACCATTGGCCGCTATAAAAATAAACGCTATGCCAGTGATAAGGAATACCGGGCTCGCATCGACAGCATGAACGAAAATCCGCAAACGTCACAGGCTTTCAAGCCGACTGCCGAAGCTGCCGGCCATTAATTGAGATAACTCAAGGTATCATCAAAAGACACGTCCGCTCACAGACAGACAAAATGCCTTGCATCTACGAGGGTGCAAGGCATTTTTATCGCTTATGATATTTTTTATTCGACTAAGCGGTCAGGCACTTTCAGTTTCATGAAACCGTATGTGCCATTGGCAATCATCAGCAAGTCCCGGTCCTGTACGTTGAGTTTCTGACGGATTTCAGCATCCCGATTCGCCAAAATCTTGGCACTCCAATTGGGATCGATGAGGGACGAGCATCCGGCAGCGACGATTTCCGAATGGGCCAGTGCCGCTTCTACGTCGGCACGAGTGCGGACGTCACCGACGGAAATGAGGGGCATGCGGCCGCCAATGGCGTCGTGGACATAGGCCAGCATCGATTTTTCCTGGTATTCCGGAAGGTTGGTCTTGCGGTCATAACGGGTCAGGGAAATATGGAGATAATCCAATTTCTTATCGGCCAGTTTATCGACGAGCCACAAAGTTTCCTTCAAATTGAAGCCCGGATCCGTTTCTTCCCGCGGCGAAAAACGGTAGCCGATGATGAAGTTGGGAACGTTCATGGCATCGATGGTTTCAATGATGCCATCGACAACGCGTTCAATGAAGGTATAGCGCTTTTCCAGGCTTCCACCCCATTTGTCGGTGCGGCGGTTGGAATGGGGTGAAAAGAACTGGTGCAGCAAGTAGTGGTTGGCACCGTGGATTTCTACGCCGTCAAACCCGGCTTTGACAGCTCGAACGGCAGCCTTTTTAAAGTTTTCGATGATTTCTTCGATTTCGTCATCCCGCAGTTCCCGCGGCGTTTCGGCACCTTTCTTGGCAGCAGCGACGGCGCTGGGGGCTACAGGCTGTTCGCCTTCGATGGTCTTGCTGTCGGTCATGCGGCCGGCATGGAAGATCTGAAGGATAGCCCGGGTCCCGTCCCGTTTTATCGTCGAAGCCAATTTGCTGAGATTGGGAATGAATGCATCGTCATGGACGCTCAATTCCCCGGTCCACCCCTTGCCGTTCGGCTGGATATAGGCTACGCCCGTAACAAACATGCCGACAGCACCGGTGCGCATGCCGTAATAGGCGATTTCGTCACCTGTGACCGTGCCGTCATAATAACTCATGCGCGTCGTCATGGGCGGAATAGCCAAGCGGTTCTTTACCGTAAGGCCTCGTTTGAAGGTAAGGGTATCCGTTAAGTTAGTCACTGTCTTCACCTCTCTTGAAAGATTATGTCAGTATACGTTTAATAGAGGCACGCCATCATGCCGGCATTTCGTGCTCAGTCCCGGTCGGACGCGCTTAAATTCGACGATTCCCATCGGAATTGAATGTAGCCGTAATAACAGTGCCTGCATCGTACCATCTAGCGTGGTTTGTTTTATCATACCCCAGGCCTTCCAACCCGTCAAGAGACGTCATCAAAAGAAGAAGGAGCTGCCCCTTGAGGATCTTTTTCTCAGGCACAGCTCCAGTTTCTTATAATTCAAATACGTCTCTGCGGCGCAGGGGCAAGTATTGTTTTTCATCCCGCAGTTGGCGGGCCTTTTCGTAATCCAAATCAGCCAACAGGAGTTCTTCACCGGCTCCTGCCAAGGCCGCGACAGATCCGTCCGGTCCGGCAACGATGGTCTGACCACAGAAATCCATGACGCCTTCTTGACCGGTACGGTTGACCATGACGGCATAGAAACTGTTCTGGAAAGCAGGGATCCGAATTTCCCATTGGAATACATCCAGCGGTTCTGTCGTTTCATTGGCCACAGCCGTAATGACCAGATCCGCCCCTTTCAGCGCCAGCGTCCGGAAGCTTTCCGGATAATGACGGTCAAAGCAGACGATAAGGCCGATATTGCCGGCTGATGTCGGCACGACGACGAAACCGTCATCGCCGGGCGAGAAGTAATCCTGCTCATAGAAATGGTGGGCCCGGACAATATGGTTCTTGCGGACAATGGCTTTGATTTCCCCATTTTCATCGATGACCATCATCGTCGGATAAATCTTTCCGTCCCAAGTCAATACCAGTGAAAAGACGCCGATGATGCCTTCTTCCCGGCAGGCACGGCACAGTCCTTCGATATGCGGATCATCCAACGGAAGGGCGATATTGTCCTTAGAAAGACCGGCATACTGCGGTATATATTCCATCAGCTGCCCTTCCGGAAAGCAGACCAGCTGTGCGCCGGATTCTTTCGCCTTATGAAGATAGGTCAGGGCCTTCTGATAATTTTCTTCTAAATTTTTTCCCAACCGGAGCTGGGCACAAGCAATGCGTACCATGAGTTACCTTCCTCTCCTTCTTTATTGCAAGATACGCTGCAGGCGGCGAACCGTTTCCTGCAGGACTTCCATAGAAGCCGCAAAAGGCATGCGGATACAATTTTCAGCACCTCGGCCAAAGGCATCCCCCGGCGCTGCAGCAACCCGGCCCTCGGTAAGGAGGTATTCACTTAAGGCCAGGGAATCCATGCCGCGGTAATCAATCCGTGGTAAGACATAGAAGGCACCTTGAGGAGCCCGGCAGGTGACGCAGGGGATTTCATTCAGGGCCTGTACAAAATATCGACACCGTTCATCATATTCCCGGCACATGCGGCTGACGTCGGCTTCACAATCGAGGGCCGTAAGAGCTGCACTCTGCACGAAGGATGTCGCACAGTTGAGAATATGCTGCTGGACTTTCGCCATTTGCCGAAGCAGATCCGGATCGGCAGCGACGTAGCCCAGACGCCAGCCGGCCATGGCATAGGCTTTTGAAAAACCGTTGAGCGTAATGACCCGGCCTTTCAATTCGGGCAGGCTGGCCGGACTGATATGCTTGAACCCGGAAAAAATGATTCGTTCATAGATTTCGTCGGAAAAGATGAGCAAATCCCGCTCACAAGCCACTTCGGCAATGGCCTTCAGTTCATCAGCCTGGCAGACGCGGCCCGTCGGATTATTGGGCGAGCATAAAATAATGGCCTTCGTCTGCGGCGTAATGAATCGCTCAATCTCACTCTTGCGAATCTGATAGTTATCCTCATAAGACAAAGGGATGCCGATAGCTTTGGCCCCCGTCAATTCAATAATGGGCTTATAGGATACATAGGCCGGTTCAAAATACAGGGCTTCATCACCGGCCTGGAGGCAGGTAAAAAGGCCGATGAAAAGCGCTAATTTCGTACTGGCCGTCACTAAAATCCCTTCCGGAACGGCATCGATGTGATTTTCGACCTGCAGTTTCTGTGCCAGTTTCCGGCGCAGTTCCGGCAGGCCCTGACTCTGGATATAAGAGGTGAATCCGGCCTTCATATCTGTATAGGCCCGTTCGATAATCGGTGACGGCGTCTTAAAATCCGGTTCACCACCGGCCAGGTTAATGATATCCTGGCCTTCTTCTTTCATCTGTTTTGCCAAACTCATGAGCCGCACCGTTGCAGACGGCTGCAGCTCCTTTACCCGTTGGCTGATAAAATCACGCATGACTGATCCCTCCTGTTTCAATTACTGCCACTTCTTGGCAAAGCCCATCAAATCGGCCGTCGTTTGGCCTTGCTGCAACAGAACTTTCAATTCGTCTTCTTTGGCTTTCTTAGCTTGTGATTTTTCAAGAACTTCTGCTGCTTTTTCCTTGGGAATGACGACGACACCGTCGGCATCGCCGATGACGATGTCACCGGGATGAACGATTCGTCCTCCGCATTCAATGACAGCATTGATGGTACCGCATGTTTCTTTCAGCGTCCCGTTCGGGCAGACGCCTCGGGCAAAGACGGGATAGTTCATGTCGATGATATCCCGCTTATCCCGGCAGGCCCCGTCGATGACGACGCCGGCGATTCCCTTGGCCCGGCAGGATGTCGCAAAGAGTTCCCCAAAGACACCGGCCTGGAGATATCCCCCGCACTGAATGACCAAGACGACGCCCGGCTTGGCTTCGGCAATAGCCCGGTGAATCGTCAGGTTGTCGCCGGGCACGCAGGTCACGGTCATGGCATAACCGGTCATTTCAAAATGATAGTCCAACGGTTTTATAGCCTCATCCATACTCCCTTCCCGGCCGTTCATATCACAAATGTTCCCTGTCGGGATACCTTTAAAAGCACTGGCAATATCCATAGTGATTCCCCTCTCTTACTGTTCTTCGTGTGTCTGCAAATGATGATAGCCCATCTGTGCCCGAGCTTCTTTCAAGGTCTTACCGCTCTTGACCAGGGCTACAATCTTTTGTTCCGTCTCTTCAATGGATCGGGCGATTTTCAGCGTCGTTTCTACGGCCTGCAAGGGAATGCAGACGGCACCGTTTTCATCGGCTACGATCAAATCTCCGGGGCAAACCTTGACCGACGAAATAGAAACAGGTTCGTTAATCGAAGAAACTTCAACGCGGTCCTTGCCGGTCATCATGTAATTGCCTTTTGTAAAGATCGGATATTTTAACGCTTGAATCGTCTTAACGTCCCGGCATACGCCGTCGATGACCGTACCGGCCACGCCTTTCCATTCAGCGACCTGGGACATGATATCCCCCCAGACAGTGCAGTACTGTCTGCCTTCATTGGCAATGACGACGACATGGCCCGTCGGCACATCGTCGAGGAAATCGCCTACAGTCCCCTTAGTTTGACCGCAGGGAATATACTGTACGGTAAAAGCCTGGCCGCAAAGACGCGTTCCCGGGACGACGGCTTTGATGCCCAAAAGGCCACCGTCAATACCCTGCTTATCAAGAGCATCGGTCAGGGAAGACGTATCCAATTCTTTAAAAGCTTCTACGATTGATGTATCTAATTCTTTATAGTTCATTTTGACTGCATCCTTTCTGTGATTCCATAAAAGTTACCGGTTTATTCATACCTGTAAAAAAATAAATGACCGTGAGAGCAGCATACAATACCAGGGCCACGCAAAAACCGATACGAGTCGACTCCCCATAGGCGATAACTACCAGGGAAACGGCGATAAAAGCGGCGGCAATCCACGTCGTCAAGGGGTAAAAAGGCAGGCGGAAACGGCTTTCCTTTATTTTCCCGGCGGCCAACAGCCGACGATAACGGTGGTGTGAAACCAAGATGATCATATAGGTCACCATGATGGACGTCGAACCGGCTCCAACCATTGCATTGAAGACATCCTTCGGCACGAAAAGGCTTAAGATAACGCCGGCAAAGAGGGAAATGGCAATGACGATGACACAGCGGTACGGAATGCCGTTGCCATTTATCTTCCGGAGATACTGCGGCGCCTGATGCTGTTCCGACAAGTTAAACACCATTCGCGTCCCGGCAAAGAGATTACTGTTAAACGAAGACAAGGCCGACGTCAGTACGACGAAGTTCATGATTCCGGCTGCTTCTTGAATGCCTGCGTAGTGGAAAACTTGGACAAAGGGACTGCCGAAATTCCCGCCTACCTGATCCCAGGGGAAGATACACATGACGACAAATAACGAGCCGACATAAAAAATGAGGATTCTCAAAAAGATATTGTTAATGGCTTTCGCCAGTGTTTTTTCAGGATTCTGTACTTCACCGGCCGTATTGCCGATCATTTCCGAACCGCCGTACGCATAGATACAAAACGGCAGGGCCATCAAAAAGCCAGAGGCGCCTTTCGGGAAGAAACCTCCCGTATCCCATAAATGAGAGATCCCGACAGGTTCCGAAAATTGCCCGATACCGACAAAAATAATGAGTCCGCCAAAGAAAATCATGCCGACAATGGCAATAATCTTAATCATGGCAAACCAAAATTCCAATTCCCCAAAATGGCGGACGGCCATGAAATTCATCCCGACGATCAGGGCAAAGGCCAGAAACGACCATAACAATCGCGGCGTATCCGGAAGCCAAAACTGCATGAATATCGGTGCTGCAATGATTTCTGCCGTGCAGACAGCCCAAATCATGTACAAATAATTCCACGAAGCCATAAAGCCGGCCCAAGGACCGATATAGTCCCTGGCATGGCGGGCAAAGGACCCGGAAACCGGATTATGTACGGACAACTCGCCTAAAGCCCTCATGACAATAAAGACAATCAAGCCGCAAACCATATATCCCAGGATAATCGACGGCCCTGTCAGCTGGATGGCCGGGGAAGACCCCAGGAACAGGCCGACACCAATAGCTGTGCCAATGGCCATCAACTGAATATGCCGTTCTTTTAAACCACGCTGCAGACCTTCTTTCGTTTTTTCAGCCATAATATAACCTCCTTATACCCGACCGAGCTGAGACTGACGTACGTACACATAGCCGTCCATGATGAGCCGGGCAGTCCGGTACATAGCCGCTTTGCGAACGATAATAGAATCTTTTTCAATATCGACAATCGATTCTGCCGGAATGATTCCTGCCGGATGACCGATACGGATGTCCAGGTTCTGCTTCGTCTCCGGTCGGACGACCGGACTGACGACAGTGCCGGGAAGTTTTGCCGCAATGGCCAAGGTAACCGTTGACGTAACAGGATAACTCTTGTGGACTTGCTGCATGAACAGCAGGCGGCTGACAATATCGACATCCTGTCCGTCTACGTGCTTGCCGTCAAAGGTCTGATACGACGCCGGCGGACTGACCAGTGCAATAAAGGGAACGTATCCCGATTCTTGTACGGAAGACTGCCAATGCTTCACCATTCCGATTTTTTCAGCTGCTTTTCCTCGAATTTCTTCCAACAAGTCCATGACTTCCTTATTGGCTTCGAGCATTTTAGGCGTTTCCAGACCGGTCAGATTGAGTTCAGCGGCTTGGATAAAGACCAAGGGATTGCCGACATCAAAGATGGAAACGCGATAATTCCGACCGCGGGCTTCAATGACATCGGATAAATTTCCGGTAGGCAGCATCTTTCCCGTAAAGGCTCCCTGACCGTCTTTCCAGTCTAAGGTGATGCGGGCCCCGAACCCCGGCACGCCGTCAATATGAAGCTCTCCGTCGACAACGGCTTCGCCTTCAGAAACGGGTATTTCCGCGGTGACGATATTGTTAGAATTCGTCAAGTGGATCCGAACGGTTGTCACCGGTTCCGTTACCGGAACCAATCCGTGATGGATGGCAAACGGACCGACAGCAGCTGCGATATTGCCGCAGTTCCCCTTGCGGTTGACACTGGCTTCGTCGAGTGCCACCTGAGCAAAGGTATAATCTACATCCGCATCAGGCCGTGACGGCGGACCGATGATGGCACATTTGCTGGTCAGTAGGTCACCCCCTCCCAGCCCGTCTATTTGACGGATATCCGGTGTCCCGAAAATCTGTAAGATGACCTTATCCTGCTGATCCCGATCCGACGGCAAATCGTGAGCCATAAGAAAAATTCCTTTACTCGTGCCGCCGCGCATAATACTACAGCGGATCATGTTCATTCCCGGATACATTCAATCAACTCCTTTCAACTATTCCTATTGGTTAATCTCATTATATACGCTAGTCATTCATTTGAATAATGAATGATTTAGCATTATAATATAGATAACTTAGATATTTTATGATATATATCCGCCGTAAGAAGGGATCATTATGAACATCACTGCCATCCGCGTCTTCTTGGAAATCGTCAAGACACACAGTCTTTCGAAAGCAGCGGAAAACCTCTACTTATCACAGTCGACGGTCAGTCATCATTTAAAAACCATGGAAGCCGAACTGAACAGTCAGCTCATTATCCGCCATCAGGGCCAACGGACGATCCACCTGACTCCCAAAGGCGAAAATTTTCTTCCCCTGGCAGAGCGTTGGCTCTCCTTATTTAAGGATACACAGGCGCTTCAAGACATGCGGCCGCACAGCACCTTATCCCTGGGCTGTACAGACAGTCTCAATACCTACGTCTTTCCGGAGCTGTACCAAAATCTCCTCTCCCATGAAGAGACCCTTGACTTAGACATCCGAACCCAGCATTCACAGGAGATCTACAATCTCCTCTTAAATCATGAAATCGACACGGGCTTCGTCATTACCTCCTTCGCTTACAAAAATGTCGTGACCCGAATCTTATTCACCGAACCGATGGTCTTATTGTGCCAAAAAGACATGCCGTTTCCTTCTGCTTCGATTCATCCCCAGGATTTAGACGTAAAAAAAGAAATCTTCATCGACTGGAGCCCTGAATTTCGAGCCTGGCATGATTTCTGGTTCAATACCGTCACCAGTCCGCGCATCAAGTTCAATAATCCGTCATTGAGCCACTATTTTCTAAAAAATAACTACTGGTCTATATTCCCGATCTCCATGGCCCGTTTACTGCTGAAAGAAATGGATTTGGCCGTCTATCCACTGACCTCACCGCCGCCAGATAGGACCATTTATCAAATCACCCATAAGGAGCCCCTTTCCAATCACATTCCCGTACTCACGACATTTCAAAAATACGTCACCTACTTCCAGGAAACGACGACGCTATTTCAAAAACTCTAAAAGGAATGCCCCTCCGCTGTCGCTGGGCCGGCCAACCAAAAACACCCGATATCAAAGGAATCCCTCTGATATCGGGTGTTGTCATGTATTCCGTTTTTGCGGTGCCCCTTAATGGAAGCGCCAGGTCATGCCGGCGTTGAGTTCCCATTCATTGTCGTAGGAGCCGTTGAAGTTCCGTTCGAATTCGAGCCACAGGCTGCGGTCGTTGCTGAGTTCGGCCGTAATGCCGGCGCCGATGTCGTACCACGTATCGTGATGGGTCTTATCGAAGCGCAGGCGTTCCAAGCCGTCCATAGAGGTCAGGTTGAAGGTGCGGTTCCCGGCAAATTCATGGAGGATGTCGGCCTTGAAGTACCAAGCCTTGTTGGCGTCGATGTCACGGCCGAGGCGGAATCCCAGGCGGCCGATGAAGCTGTGGACGCTGTCGAAGTCCTGGCCGACGCCGTCATGGGTCCGGAAGTCGTATCCGTTGATGTGCGTATATTGGAGCTGACTCTGGGGCTCGATGTACCACGAATTGCGCAATGCTTTCTTGCGGCCCCATTCGACGCTGGCCTGCTGGTACCAGGTACCGAAGGAGCTCTTCGATTCGTCACCGTCGAAGAGTCTCGTCGTCCCTTCGGCATTCAATCGGCCAATGCGGCCGACGACGTCGAGGTAGTGGCCCTTCTGACCGAGCCAGGTCTGATAGAAGCTGCCCGTGTAGCCCTTGTACTTGCCCTGCCCTTCGGTAAAGGAGGTTTGGCTGCGAATGTAGCTGAAGGAAAGACCCTGACGAAGGGTACTTCCATCCTCTCTCTGATCTACGCCGTCGAAGCCCAGTTCAAAGCGGTTGCTGTGACCATCATAGCTGTCGCGGCCGAGGTGACGATAGGTTAAACGAGCCCACATGCCCGAATCTTCCCCATCAGTATAACGCGCTTCGCCGAGTCGTTTATTGAGTGTATCCATATTCGTCGCCATGTCGAAGAGGGTGCGGTTCTGCACCGTTGCGGCCGGAACGACATTGCTTTCGACGTTAGCGACGGAGCCGAAGTACCAGTCCGTCCTATCACCCGCCGTTTCATGGGTCAGGCCGATGAGATAATCATAGAGGTGCCCTTTATGGACGTTGCGCTGTTGAATGGAGCTGGTGAGGACGGCATCGCTGTTATGGAGTTCAGCGACATAGAGTCGATCGTTAACGCCCATCTTATTGAGGTTCATGACGCTCGAATCACTCACCAAAGCCTGCGTTCCCGCAGCACTGTCAGTGACCTTCAAATAATCGCTGTTGGCCGTCACGCCTTTCGTCCCTTGATTGGACAGCCAGTCCAAATCCATGACCAGCGTCCCCTCTCCGGCGAGGTTCTTAGCCGTCACCTGCTGGCCCGTCCGACTGCTGTCGGCCATATTGACGATACCGTTATTGGTAAGATTCGTCAAAGAACTGTCACCGGTGACATTCCAAACGGTGCCATTCCCCAAAGTAAGATTCAGCGTCCCTGTACTGTCCGACACAGCAGCCCGGTCCTGATACTGATCGGATGAATCCGAGTCGACAGAAGCAGTCGGATCATCCGATACCGAGGTTGCCCCGGTCAAATAGGAGCCGGCCTTCTCCAAATCGATGGAAACGATACCGCCGTCAGCAGCAACGACATCGCCTTCAATGTATTGATCCGTATCGCTCCCCTTAAAGTCAATGGAGCCGCCATCTACCGCCCGCAAAGCCGTATCGGTGCTGTCAATCACCAAGGGACCGTTGAAATGAATCTTCCCTCCATTGGCGGCAACGGCACCGCTTCCGGTTTTCATGACGACAGGGCCTTCGAAGGTAATGCTGCCGCCGTTATTAGCATAAGCTCCGACGGCACCATTATTTGAGATGGACAACGTCCCGTCCATGACCTTTGCCGTAATCGTGCCATTATCGGCATAGAGATTGGATTCGAGCGGATTTTCGCCATCCTTACCGGCCGTCGAAAGGATCATATCGTGACCGGCCGTCAAATTAGCCGTCCCCTTCGTATCGACATGGACGTTAGGGGCTGCGACGCCAACCTTTAGCACCATATCATGACCGGCCGAGACGTCAGCCGTACTCCTGGCATTCACGGCAATCATACTGAGCTCATCAATAGCCCCCGGCGTATCAAAGACGAGATCATGATCGGCCCGGACCGTCAATTGCGAATCGTCGCGGGTTCGCAAAGTTCGCTGGGCATTACTGAAAAAGTTTTTGCTTTGGAGAGACAGGTTTGAATTATACATGCTGTAAGCACTGGGAGTCAAAGCCAAGGTCTTCACCTTAAAGACAATATCATTGCCTGCTACGACGTCTGCCGAAGAGCCGTCCTTGACGTTAAACAGATTGGTCGAGTAGAGGCTGTCTATAATCAGGTCGTGGCCGGCCTTGACGTGAGCCTCCGTCTCATCCCCTAAATAATAAACGGGGTTGCTGTTTTCATGGTTCTGATAATGGATAATGTCATGACCGGCTTCGATATGTATCACGGCTTGATGGCCATTTACTTCATTGGGCCTTCCATCGCTATTAAAAATAATGTCATTGTCCGCAACGAGATGCACTCTCCCCTGCTGCTCAACATAAACCATAACGACGTCGTCCTTATTGTTCATGACAATATTGTTCCCCGATGATAAGGAAAGGTCATTCTCACCGCCCCAATAAATGATAGGATATTTGTCTTCAATCGTATCTTCTCTATTTAACTGAATATCTTCTGCAGCCTCTACGGAAATGACATGTCCCGTTCCGGTAGCATGGATATCATTAGAGAGATGAGACGTGCTGACGATATTTTTTGCATTTTTGATGATAACTTTATTATTACTCCCATTTGTCAAATTAACAAACGAGCCATAGTCCCCGGAAATAAGGCTATGTCCCTTCATATCAAGGGTAAAAACCTTGTTAGATCCATCCGTAGCTCCAATAATAGACCGGGTCGTATCGTTAGTGGTATCTCCGTCCGCAGCCTCCGTATTAGAGATAATCACATCATCCACGGCCTCAACATCTCTTGACTGTCTAAAAAAAATGGCGTTGTTTCGCCCCTCAATATGGTATTCACCACCGATTTTATCACCGGACAAGGGATAATCTTCAGCCATACAGACATTAGCTACAGGCATAGCCATCAACATAGTCAGAATACACGCTCGTAATACCGTTTTTCTCTCTTTTTTCATAGTTTCGTCTCCACTGTAAACATTAAAATATCGGAACTTTTTTATCTAATTACATTGTAAATCATATCGAATTATAAATCTACACATATTTGTTATTATTTATACTTTTAATTGCATTATAATTGTTTTCTAATAATTCGATAATCCGGTGAAAGAGCAATCTTCCCTCTGACACAGGCATTGTAAAGAAATCCCCGATATCAGCAGTTAGCGTGATACCGGGGATATATCTTTTATTCGTTCAGTTTTCGTCTGGTCTTACGATCAATGGAAGCGCCAGGTCATGCCGCCATTGAGTTCCCACTCGTTGTCGTAGGAGCCGTTGAAGGTCCGTTCAAATTCAAGCCACAGACTGCGGTCATGGCTGAGTTCGGCCGTAAGGCCTGCACCGATATCGTACCAGGTGTCGTGGTTGGTCTTATCGTAGCGAATCCGTTCCGAGCCGTCCAAAGAAGTCAGGTCAAAGGTCCGGTTGCCGGCAAATTCATGGAGGATGTCGGCTTTGAAGTACCAAGACTTATTGGCATCGATATCTTTGCCCAAGCGGAAGCCTAAGCGACCGATGAGGCTGTGGACGCTGTCGAAGTCCTGGCCGACGCCGTCATGGGTCCGGAAGTCGTATCCGTTGATGTGCGTATATTGGAGCTGGCTCTGAGGCTCGATGTACCACGAATCGCGCAATACTTTCTTGCGGCCCCATTCGACGCTGGCCTGCTGGTACCAGGTACCAAAGGAGCTCTTCGATTCGTCACCGTCGAAGAGTCTCGTCGTCCCATCGCCGTTAATCTTTCCAATGCGGCCGACGACGTCGAGATAATGGCCGTTCTGTCCGAACCAAGTCCGGTACAAGCTGCCCGTATAGCCTTTGTATTTTCCATTGCCTTCATCAAAGGAAGTCCGGCTCTTGAGGTAACTGAAGGACAGGCCCTGACGAAGGGTGCTGTCATCGCTCGGTGTTACCGTATCGTAACCGAGTTCGAAGCGGTTGCTGTGACCGTCGTAGCTGTCACGGCCGAGGTGTCGATAGGTCAAACGGGCCCACATACCCGAATTTTCGCCGTCGGCATAACGCGCTTCGCCGAGTCTCTTATTGAGTGTGTCCATATTCGTCGCCAAGTCGAAGAGGGCTCGGTTCTGCACCTTAGCTGCCGGAACGACGTTGCTTTCGACCCTATCGACAGCCGTGAAGTACCAGTCCGTCATATCATCCGTTGTTTCATGAGTGAGTCCGATAACGGGGTCATAAAGATGACCTTTATTAGCGATTCGTCCCTGAATGGAACTGGTAAGGACGGCGTCACTATTATGTAAAGAGGCGATATACAAGCGGTCATTGACCGTCATCTTATCGAGGTTCATGGCCGACGAATCAGCAACGACAGTCTGAGTTCCCGTGGCACTGTCAGTGACTGTCAGATAATCGCTGTTAGCCGTAGCACTCTTGGTCCCCTGATTGGACAGCCAGTCCAAATCCATGGCCAGTGTGCCCGTGCCGGAAAGGGTATTGACGGTTAACTGCTGACCGGTCCGGCTGCTGTCTCTCATATTGACGGTGCCGTTATTGGTAAGGTTAGTCAGGGAGCTGTCGCCGGTCACATTCCAAACGGTTCCCGTCCCAAGATTCAAGTCCAGCGTTCCCGCACTTTCATCGGTGCCGTCTGCGGCTCGATTGCGATAAGAGGAACGAGAAAGGGCTGCGCCATCAGACACGGTCGTCGTCCCGGTCAGGTACGAGCCGGCCTTATTCAATTCCAACAAAACAGTGCCGCCGTCGGCCACGATATGGCCTTCAATATATTTAGCCGAATCCTCTGCGGTCGCCTCGATGACGCCGCCGTCGACAGCATGTAAAGCCGTGCCGGTACTGCGAATCGTCAAAGGTCCATTGAAAAGAATGGTTCCTTCATTAACAGCCACAGCCCCGTTTGCCGTGTCCAAAACGGCGTCACCACCGACGGTGATGTTGCTACCGTCGGCTGTAAGTCCCGCTGCACTGCTCTTAAGCGTCAAAGGCCCGTTAAAGAGAATCGTTCCGCCATATTCAGCAAGGACTCCGTAAGCCCCATTCAGGACAGCTTCACCTTCGACAGTGATACTGCCCTCATCAGCCGTAAGTCCCGTCGCCGTACTATTGATGGTCAAAGGTCCGTTAAAAAGAATCGTTCCTCCATTTTTAGCAATGACTCCGTCTAAGCCATTCAGGACAGCTTCACCTTCGACAGTAATACTACTATTATCTCTGTAAGCTACAAGGCCGGTATCCGTACTGCGTACGGTCAAAGGCCCTTTAAAGAGAAGGCTTCCACCGTTTTGAGCAATAGCTCCGTCAGAGGCATCCACATCAGCAGCCCCGTCAAGCGTAATCGTACCCTCATCGGCATTAAGTCCTGCGTCACTACTCGTAAGCTTCAGAGATGGGCCGGTAAAGGAAATCGTTCCTCCATTGATAACCACGGCGCCATCTCCCGTATCCATGTCAACCTTTCCTCCGAGGGTAATTTTACCGCCATTATTAGCATATACCCCAACAGCCCCGTTATTAGAGATAGTCAGCGTCCCTTCGGTAGCCTTAGCCGTAATCACAGCCTTTTCGCCATCGGCATACAGATTGGCAATTTTCGGATTTCTATCATCTGCTCCGGTCGTCGAAAGAGTCATATCGTTGCCGGCTTCCAAATTGACCGTGCCCTTGGCATGGACGACAGGCGCTGCAACACCGATATCCAAGGTCATGTCGTGACCTGCCGTGATATCAGCCGTACTGCTCTCATCGGTATCAATCAGACTGACAGCTTGTCCGCTCTTGGTACTGACGGAAATATCATTTCCGGCTCCTACCGTGACAGACGCCCCCTCTTTAAGGTCAAACATGTTTACCGACGGAACATCTTTCAGAATAATATCATGTCCGGACTTGATAGAGGCCTTGCTTCCAGATTCTAAAACATGAACAGGGTTCGCATTTTCCTTCTGATTATTATAGATAATATCGTTCCCGGCCACCAAATTGACTTCTGCCTTATTCTTACCAAATACAACACGATTCACACCTTTATTATTGAAGTGGATATCATTATCGGCAGATAGGCTCACTTGACTCTGATTCTCCGCGTGAATCATCTGATTCGTACCGTACTTTGGATTCTGACCATACTCCTGATTCAATATCACATCGTGATCAGCATGTATATTCGCCGTTCCCTCCTTTTTAAGCTCTATGATAAAACTCATGCTGCCATTGGTTACAACGACATCCTTCCCTGCCGATAGAGAAAGAACACTGCCCTTATCTTGAATAAAAAGCGGGGAATACCCATTATCGTTTTCAATCTTATTAAATTCAATATTTTTTTTCGCATCCAGAGAAATGTTATGCCCTTCCCCCCAAGAAAAGATAGAAGAAATCTTATGGAAGTTACTAACTATATTGTCGGCATTGGTAATCGTAACTTTATTATCATTTCCGCCAGAAAAATTAATAAAATTGCCATATTCTCCTGCAGTAAGCGTATGTCCATCCATATCAAGGGTAAAGGACTTATGGTCTTGACGACTCGCACCAATAATCGGCCAACTATCGCTATTATCGTTGTTATTGATTTTCACATCACCTGCAGCCCGGACGATTTCTTCATCCTTATTCACCGTAACCCCATATCTCCTAGGAGGAAGGGTATATTCATCGGATATCTCCGTTCCCTCCGTCCAAAGGGGGGAACTGGCATAGGAACCGGCCACGGGCATGGCCAGCAGCATGGTCAAAATACAGGCTCGCAATACATTCCGTTTCTCCGTTTTCATCGTATCCTCTCCAAACATAAAAAATCCGAAAATCATTCATTTTATTCAAGTATAAATTACTTCCTGTCATTTATCTATATACTTTTGTAATAGAATGGTCATTTATCTGTATAATATGTGTAAGTTTTATGTTTATATGATCAATTTATCGATAAGTTATTGTGATATATGTATTTTTTTGAACGAAAAAATCCCAGATATCAAGATATTTCGCTTGATATCGGGGATAATAGTTTATGTATTCAATTGTTTTCCTTATTTCCCTTAATGGAAGCGCCAGGTCATACCGCCATTGATTTCCCAGTCTCTGCCGTAGGAACCGTTGAAGGTCCGTTCCAATTCAAACCACAGACTCCGGTCGTGGCTGAGCTCAGCCGTGATGCCTGCGCCGACATCGTACCAGGTGTCATGATCCGTCTTATCGTAGCGAATCCGTTCCAAGCCATCTACAGAGGTCAGATCAAAAGTCCTGTTGCCGGCAAATTCATGAAGGATGTCGGCTTTAAAATACCAAGATGTATTGGCGTCGATGTCTTTGCCCAAGCGGAAGCCTAAGCGGCCGATGAGGCTGTGGACGCTGTCGAAGTTTTGGCTGATGCCGTCACTGGTCCGGTAGTTGGTCCTATTGATGTGCGTATACTGCAGTTGGCTCTGCGGTTCGACGTACCACGAATCGCTCAGAACTTTCTTGCGGCCCCATTCGACACTGGCCTGTTGGTACCAAGTCCCGAAGGAACTCTTTGATTCGTCGCCATTGGTGAGTCTCGTCGTCCCTTCGGCATTCAAGCGGCCAATACGGCCGACGACGTCGAGGTAATGACCTTTCTGTCCCATCCAAGTCCGGTACAAGCTGCCCGTGTAGCCCTTGTACTTGCCCTGACCTTCGGCAAAGGAGGTTTGGCTGCGAAGGTAGCTGAAGGAAAGGCCCTGACGAAGGGTGCTGTCATCGCTCGGTTTTACCGTATCGTAGCCGAGTTCAAAGCGATTGCTGTGGCCGTCGTAGCTGTCGCGGCCAAGGTGGCGATAGGTTAAACGAGCCCACATACCCGAATCTTCACCGTCGGCATAGCGAGCTTCGCCGAGGCGTTTATTGAGGGTATCCATATGGGTTGCCATGTCGAACAGGGTGCGGTTCTGCACCTTAGCTGCCGGAACGACATTGCTTTCGACGCTAGCGACGGATCCGAAGTACCAGTCCGTCGTATTGCCCGTCGTTTCATGGGTAAGGCCGATGATGTAATCATAGAGATGCCCCTTATTGACGTTGCGTTGCTGGATGGGGCTGGTAAGAATGGCATCGCTGTTATTGAGTTCAGCGACATAGAGGCGGTCGTTAACCCCCATCTTATCGAGATTCATGACAGTCGGATTGCTCACCAAAGACTGCGTCCCGGTGGCACTGTCAGTGACCTTCAAATAATCACTGTTGGCCATGACGCCTTTCGTCCCCTGATTGGACAGCCAGTCCAAATCCATGACCAGCGTCCCCGTACCGGAAAGGGTCTTAGCCGTCACCTGTTGGCCCGTCCGATTGCTGCCACTCATATTGACGGTGCCGTTATTGGTAAGATTGGTCAAAGAACTGTCGCCGGTGACGTTCCAAACGGTACCGTTCCCAAGGGTCAGGTTCAGCGTCCCCGTACTGTCAGATACGGCCGCCCGATTCAAAGACGAATCGAGAGAAGCCGTGCTGTCCGACACCGATGTCGTCCCGGTTAAATAGGATCCGGCCGTATTCAAGTCGAGAGAAACGGTACCGCCGTTAGAAACGACATTGCCTTCAATATATTTATCCGAATCAGCCGCAGTAGCATCAATGGTGCCGCCGTCAGCAGCCCGCAAAGCAGTATCAGCGCTGTGAAGGGTCAATGGACCGTTGAAAAGAATCGTTCCGCCATTGGTTGCTACAGCTCCGTCAGTCGTATCCATAACGGCGGCCCCATCAAGAGTAATGCTGCCGCCATCAGCCGTAAGCCCCGTTGCACTGCTCTGAAGAGTCAGGGGGCCATTGAAAAGAATCGTCCCGCTATTATTGGCCACAGCGCCGTCAGTCGTATTCATCGCAGCGTCCCCATCGAGGGTAATACTGCCGCCATCAGCCGTAAGGCCCGTTGCACTGCTCTGAAGCGTTACCGGGCCCTTGAAAAGAATCGTTCCGCTATTGGCAGCCATGGCTCCGCTTCCGACTTTCATGACGACAGGACCTTCGAAGGTAATGCTGCCGCCGTTATCAGCATAGGCCCCGACAGCGCCTTCGTTAGAAATGGACATAGTTCCGTCCATGACTTTCGCCGTAATTGTGCCGTCGTTAGCATAGAGGTTAGATGCCCGAGGATTGGTTGCATCTTTACCTGTCGTCGAAAGAATCATGTCGTGACCAGCGGTCAAATTGACAACACCCCCAGATGTCGCCTGAGCGTTGCGAGCCGTTACTCCGATAGATAGAATCATATCATGGTCAGCAGTAACTTCGTTTCGCCCCAATGAATCCGAAGAAATCATACTGCCCTTTACAGTATTGACTCCAGAGGTGATAAATTTGATATCATGGCTCGCATCGATATCTATCGTAGATTTATTACCTGCCCACAAAGTACTTTGCGCATTGCTGAAAAAGTCCCTGCTCTTTAGGGAAAAGGAGGAATTATTTGTAGTTCCTATAGCGGGCAGTGATGACAAATTCGTAATATGAAATAAGATGTCGTTATCAGCCACTACTGCTACAGAAGAGCCCCCCACGATCTTAAACAGATTGGTTGAGCGAACACTGTTTATTACGATGTCGTGGCCAGCTTTGATTCTCGTCTTCATCTTAGAAGCAAAAGAATTGACAGGACTCCCGTTCTCATGTTTGTGATTATAGACAATATCACGCCCCGCCTCAATATTGATTTGACTCTGCTTTCCATAAATGATATTTCCGTTACCTTCATTATCGAAGACAATGTCATTGCCGGAAATCATCTCCAGTGAGTAGTCATTGCTTACGGTAAGTATTGGAGAACCTTCTATTTTAGCCTGATTAAACAATAAGTTGCGACCGGCCCGCACCTCCGCCTTTCCTCCATCCGTAAGATTAAGTATATTCGTAGTATTTTCATTGGTCAGAATCACATCGCGACCAGCCGATAGATGTAAGAGATTATCACCAGCGATAGAAATAAGAGTTGCCGGTGAATCAGACCTCTTTTTATTCAACTGAATATCATTGCTAGCATCTAAGGAGATATTATGCCCTGATCCAACAGCATATATGAGATTAGCTTTATGTGTGGTGCTGGTGATATTCCAAGCATTCACAACCTCAGCCTTATTATTACTCCCACCTGTCAAATTGATAAATGAACCGTAGTCGCCAGCAGTAATATTTTTTCCATTCATATCGAAGGTAAAGGAATTCCCATCTTCACCGACAGTTGAAATGATAGACATTGTATCATCATTGTTATCCAAATCAGCTTCTGCCCCATTTTTGATAATTACATCATCTTTGGCTTGAACTGTTTTTTCACTCTCATCAAAGGAAATAGCGTGGTTTCTGCCTTTGATTTCATATGTACCACCGATATTATCTTCATCGGTCCAAGGATAAGAAGATGCCGAACAGACACCGGCAACAGGCATAGTCATCAATACGCTCAAGATACAGGCACGCAATATATTCCGTCTATCTTTACTCATGACTCCACTTCCAATCAATATAATTTGTTTTATGTAATTATATTGTAAATCAAATTTTAGTGTAAATCCACACAACTATATCATTATTATTTATTCTAATCGTATTTTAATTGTGTCTATAAGCTCTTCCCATAAAAAGAAGCCCATTCTCTCGAAAGGGCTTTGATAACACAATATGTCATTTATTTTTCTCTTTATCGGCCAAAAAGGCTTCGGCATCTTTGCGGACCTCTTCTAAATCGAGGCCTTGACTGCGGGCACCGAAGATACAGCCGCAGTAAGGCTGGCGATAGAGTCCGTAGGCTTCGGCCATCTTAGTCGAGGTCAGAAAGCCGTTGCCCTTCTTAAAGTCCGTAGGCAAGTAGGAAATCCCGTATGCTGCTTCAATCTCGCGGCCGACGTCATTGATGACCTGCGAATTTTTATGAGGGCTGACGGTCAAGGTCGTCGTGAAGTAATCGAAGTCGAGTTCCTTCATCTTTTCGGCAGCGGCCTTCATGCGCTGCTCAAAACAAACGCGGCAGCGGGCGCCGCCTTCCGGCTCGTCTTCCAGGCCTTTTACGGCTTCAAAATAAGATTTAGGCTCATATGGGGCGGCCAAGAAGTGAACGTCGTGGCCCGTTTTTTCATTATATTCGGCAATGAACTCTTTCTGCACCCATTCCCGCCGCTTATATTCCGCTTCGGGATGAATGTTGGGATTAAAAAAATAGACCGTCACGTCGGAAACCTCAACCAGGCGATCCAAGACGGCCGTACTGCAGGGACCGCAGCAGGAGTGGAGCAGAATTCGCGGCTTGACGCCGTCCTGCTGCCAGCGCTTGGCCATCTTCTGGTACACCGTATCGTAGTTGATCCGCTGGTTCGGATTCATACGGGATAAAATTTCATGATAATCGATCATCGTCTGTACTCACTTTCTGTCGCCTAAAAGCCGGCGAAAAGGACGGCACGGACACCGTAAAAAAACACCCGCGCGGCTTCCCGGCTGCGTGGGTATGGTCTTTCAAATTGGTGGAGCATAGGGGGATCGAACCCCTGACCTCAAGATTGCGAACCTTGCGCTCTCCCAGCTGAGCTAATGCCCCAATACGTCCTTATTGTAACGCAAAAGTTCCTGAGGTACAAGAAAAAGTTGATCCCCGCCCCAAACTAGAACCACCTTATTCAAACAAATCATCTAAGCGATAGAGAACAACGTCCGGTCGGGGCGTAACTTGATAGCCGGAACGGGAAAAAAATCCGTATTGATAGCAGGCTAACCCCGTCTGCTGTACCTGTCGTATCTCCTCTTCTATCATGGCGTCCGTCAATGGAGACTGACGAAATTTCGCTTCATAAAAGATGTATCCTTTCCGGTCATGGGTTACGACATCGAATTCGCCATTACGATGTTCTTTCGGTAAATCATAATAGTAGCGGCCAATGGCATCGAATATTTCGGGCAGCTCTCCCCTTCTATTTTTTCGGATAAGGAATTGACGACAAATATCTTCAAAACAATGCGGAACAAGCTGTTCTTCAAAATCAGTGTCAATATATCGATCATAAAAGGCATCAGGCGACATAATACGCCGCTGTGAACTATATCGGAAAAGATATCGGTAATAGAAGCCAGCCATATTATCTGAAATATGATAGCTGGTTTTTTTCGCATTTTGAGCATCATTAATAGGAGCCGTCTTTTCCACCAGTTCCATCAAAATCAGTCGTTTCAATACCTCAGCCAGTACCGGGCTGCTGGAAATATGAGATTGGGACAAAATATCCTTATACCGCCGAAAACCTCGCGCTAAGGCTTCAAAGGCTTCATTAGCATTGACAAATTTCCCCAATTCTCCCAATAAATACATTTGAACCTCATTTTCTAACCGCGCACCCGGTACAACGAGAAGGCGAAGAATATTGTCACGAACGCTCGTAGTCTCATCGACAAGCCGGTTATAGTAAGGAATGCCGCCAAAAACACTGTACAAGCGAATCTTATCAACGGGAGAAAATGAAGGATAGAACTGCGCTGTTTCAAAATAGTCCATGGGATGCAAATGAATCGTCATGGTCAATCGGCCGTACAGTGGATTTTCTTCCAATAATAAGGATTTCATCGTGTCCACGAAGGAACCGCAAAGGATTAATTTTAACTGCGATTGGCCGTGATATTTGTCAATCATCGCCTGAATGATGCTGTCAAGGCCTTTTACGGTCTGACGTAAATAGGGATATTCATCCAAAACAAGTACACTCTTTTCCCGACAAGCCTGTTGAAAGAAAAAATCCAACAAAGCTTCAAAACTGTCAAAAGACAGCGGCGGATAGCCATATATTTCGGAAAACAAAGCCGATAAGCTCTCGGTATTATTCATCTCCGTCGTTCGCTTACACTGATAGTACAGTCCTTTTGTCTGACAGCCTTGCAAAAATTGTTTTATCAACTCACTTTTCCCTACGCGGCGTCTGCCATAAATAAGGACGACTTCTTGTTGATCTGAATGGTACATTTCCGCCAATTTCTCTAATTCATCCTGTCTGCCAATAAACATATTTTCTCCTTTACTCAGATTTCTTTTAGTCATATTATTTTTAGTCGGAAATTTATGACTCATTCCTTTCCGACTAAAATACTTTTAAGTAAATTATACCATACTTCAAGACTTCGCGGCTACAGGGAAAGAAGAAGAGGAAATTTGTATCCCCCCTATGGGCTTATATTTCTTCCTTTTTTTCAGTAAAATAATACTATATTAAACTATTCGTGGAAAAGAGGTCATTATCAATGCATATCCCTGAGAATTATCTGAGCCCTTCGACGTGCGGCGTCCTGGGGGCGGTCATGGTTCCGATCTGGCTGCTGTCGATCCGCAAGGTCAAGGAAACGGTCCCTCGTGAAAAGCTGCCCCTCCTCGGCGTCGCTGCGGCTTTTTCCTTCTTGGCCATGATGTTCAACGTTCCCCTTCCGGGCGGTACGACGGGTCATGCCGTCGGCGGCACGCTCATCGCCATCCTCCTCGGCCCCTACGCGGCCTGTCTCTCTGTCAGTGTGGCCCTTCTCATCCAAGCCCTCTTCTTTGGCGACGGCGGCATCTTAGCCTTTGGCGCCAACAGTTTCAACATGGCCTTTGCCTTGCCCTTTACGGGATATTTCGTCTATCACGGCGTAAAAAAACTCATCTCTTCGGATATCATCGCTGCCGGTATCGGCTCTTATGTCGGCATCAACGTCGCCGCCTTCTGCGCTGCCGTTGAATTCGGCATCCAGCCATTGATCTTCACCGATGCCGCCGGTCAGGCATTATACTGCCCGTACCCTCTGTCCATTTCCATTCCGGCCATGATGATCGGCCATATCACGATTTTCGGTTTGGCTGAAGTCATCTTCACGACAGGTGTCCTGGCCTACCTCAAAAAGACATCGCCCGCTTTATTTCATATGTCGGCTCCGGCCTCGTCGAGTAAATCCTTGTTCGGACTCTTGGCTGCCCTCATTTTGGCCACGCCTTTAGGGCTCTTAGCTGCCGGTACGGCTTGGGGCGAATGGGATGCGGAAGAACTGGCAGAAACGGATTTCTTCGGCTCGGCCTTAGGCTATACGCCGGCCGGTATGGAAAACGGCTTCTCCTTCGATGTCCTCATGCCGGACTATGCCATTGCAGGGCTCCCCGACGTTTTAGGCTATATCATTTCCGCCCTCGTCGGCACGGCCCTGTTGATCATCATCTTTAAAGTCATCGCGTCCTTCCTGCCGGCCAAGCCGTCCTTTGACACACCATCTCAGCATTAGGAGGCCTAAACGATGAAACTCCCCGAATGGGCGCAGCGTGAAGAAATTTATAATCCCGGCCGTGACCGGGATTATTTCATTTCCCGCTCTCTCCTGCGCTTAGTTTCTATATTGAAGGCCCTGCGCCAACAGCACGGCCCGTCGCGATGGTCCGTCGGTGCCGGTCCGGCCTTGCTGACGACCTTACTCATGATTCTCCTCATCGTCCTCTGTCGGACCATGGCCTTTCTCTGGGCTGTCCTGGCCGGTGAATTGGTCCTCCTGGCCTTCCATCCGGGACGTGAGCTGCGCACGACCTTGGCGGCAGCCCTTGCCGCTTCCGCCGTCTGTGCCGTCATCGTCACCCCGGCCTTTTTTCTCGGCAACGGACGCCACGTCTTTCTCCTGCCCTGTAAAACCTGTCTCACCGTCCTCTGTCTGATGCTCCTTCAGCAAAACGTGTCGTGGCACAAACTGACGGCCGCCCTCAAGGCCTTTCACGTTCCGTCGCTGGTCATTTTCATCTTGGATACGACCTTACGCTACATCGCCATCCTCGGCCAAGAATCGGCAGAACTCTTGACGGCCCTGAAACTGCGCTCCGTCGGCCATAATCCCGATAAAAAAGCGGCCCTCAGCGGCGTCGCCGGCATGATGCTGCAAAAGTCGCAGCGCCTCTCTCAGGACCTCTACGAAGCCATGCGCTGCCGCGGTTTCACCGGCGAATACCAAGTCTATGATGAGGGAAAAAGGCGTTCCTTGTCACCGGCTACGGGCGTGCTGCTCCTGATGCTCTTATCTTACGTCTATCTCTTCATCCGTTTGGAAGGAGTTCTTTCATGATTATTCTCGACGACGTCTGTTTTGCCTATGACGACAGACCCATTCTCAGTCACCTGACGGAGACGATCGAACCCGGTCAGGCCGTCCTCCTCACCGGGCCCAACGGCTCCGGCAAATCGACTCTCCTGCGGCTGTTGAACGGCCTTATATTCCCGCAGCTGGGGACCTATACCTTTGACGGCACGGTCATTACGGCGGCCAAGATGCGCGACCACCGCTATTCAAAATGGTTTCACCAGCGCATCGGCTATATCTGGCAGCATCCTGATTCGCAGCTCTTTTGCAGCAGCGTCCGCGAAGAATTGGCCTTCGGTCCCGTCCAAATGGGCCTCCCTTCCGAAGAAGTCAAAAAACGCGTCGATGATGCTATGGATCTGTTGGGCCTGACGAAACTGGCCGACAGGGCGCCTTATTCCCTGTCCGGCGGCGAAAAGAAGCGGACGGCTATGGCCTCCATCCTGACCATGAATCCCCAGATTTGGACCATGGACGAGCCGGAAAGCTACCTCGATGCCGACGGCCTTGCCTGGTTGGAAGATTTCCTGCCCAGCCTGAAAGCAGCCGGAAAGACCCTCATCGTAGCGACCCACCACGCCGGTATCATCGAAAAGATTATCGATAAAGAAATATCAATGAAGTCATAAAAAAACAGATGCAGACCTATTCGTAGGCTTGCATCTGTTTTTGATTGGCTTTCACACGTTCATTCATGGTGTTGATTTGTCCTGCTTTGTGCAAAGCCTGCCGTCCGGCATCGTATTTCCCCTGCCGAAAATACAGGACGGCCATGGCATTGGCAGCATCTGCCGACTGGGGTGAAAAGCGGAGGATTTCTCGGAAGGAACGCAGAGCCTCTTCATCGTTTCCGAGGTCCATGGTCAGCATTCCGCGATTATACCAGGCCTCTAAAAATTCGGGCCGAAGGGCAATGGCCTTATCATAACTTGTGAGGGAATCGTCGAGGTTCCCTCTTTTTTGCTGGGTCAAGGCCAGATCATACCAGGCTGCCGAAGACTCTTCATTTTGCTTTATGGCTTGGCGAAAATCCTCTTCGGCCAGCCAGTAATACCCTTTATGGAAGAAGACGATGCCCCGATAAAGATAGGACGTCGGGTCGTCCCTGTGGAGGATGACTTTTTCAAAGCCCGTCAGTAAATCATCGTCGCTCCCGTCCGGCGTCTGGGCTTCGGTCCACATCCAGAGGATTTCCTGACCGTAGTGCTTGCCGGGGACGGCCCAGCGACCATTGAGGCCGGTCCAATTCGTCACCTTTCCGTAGAGGTCGGGATGATTTTGAACGAGGAGTTCATAACGGGGATCTACGATAGCCGTTTTCGGCCGTTCCGGGCTGGCATAAGCCAAAAGATGCTGGATATGGGCGCGGACGCCGAGCTGCGGCGTGGCAAAACTGGCTCCGGGGGCCCCGTTTCCCGTTGCACCGAGGCCGCAGAAATTATTCTGCTCAGGCGACACGTCACCGCCATAGGCAAAGTATCCCGTCTCCTTCAAGGCCTGACAGAGGGCGACGTCGGGACGGATGCCTTCGCGGCCGGCTTCGTCGTAATAAGCTTGTACGACGTCTTCTAAGGGAGCGTTTAATTTAGGATTGGCATTGCGCTGACGGATGAAGCGGACCATCTGCGCCTGAGATACTGTCGCCGGCCCCATGATCGTATCGGAGCCTTCCGGCACGTCGAGGAAGGGCCGATCATAAGGCGGCAGCATCTGCCAGTGAGCCTTCTCGACAGCCTGTTTGTCAACACCTATTTTAGCTTGAACCGGAAGAGACACGAAAAAGGGCAGGCCCAACAGCACTGCCCCCATAAGGCCTGCCAAAAGGCCTCTTTTCAGCTTAGAATTCACGATAGATGCCCTTCTTCCGCTTAGCTTCCGTAGATTTAGAAATATACGTCCCCAGAACTAAGGGATAGCCCTTGCGCTCGATGATCCGGGCCATGTAATTCCGGAAGGGACAGGGCGGCCGGTGGTACGAGTCGGATACGACGCACGAGGCGAAATGGATGGTGACATTTTCTTTATCATCGCCGTAGCGCTTCATCTTCCGGGCCAAGTTTTCGAGCTTGGCTGAAATGCCGGCACCGCAGCAGCCGCCGCAGGTCATCATGAGAAACCGCGTATCGGCGGGATAATCAGCCATGGTGTCCACGCGGTTGGCGAAGGTATTCATACAGGCATAGCCGCTGCAGCGCTTGGTGACGATATCGCATTGGATGACGACGACTAATTGGGACATAAGGTTCCCTCCTTTTAGTTATATACGTAGGTATTCAAGAAATCCTGAGTCCAAGCCGGATCGATGCGGGCCAGCACCGGTTCTTCTTTCGGCAGATTTTCCGATAAAGACTGTTCAAACTGGTTGTACAAGGGGCTGAGGCCGTCCTTAAAATCAATATAGGCGCCCTGTTCCGAGGCCTTGTCGAAGAATACCAGGCGAAGGGAGCCGTCATCCTGGCTGACAAAGTGGCAGCTCGTAACCTTAAAGTCCTTATCCTGTTCCTTAAATTGAGCCAGGGCTGCGGCTTTGGTCAATTCCATCAAGCGGTCATCGAGGCCGGCTTCAAAGATTGTTATTTTTTCCAGCAAATCTTCTTTCGTCCGGACCAGGCGGAAAATATACTGATTGGCACTCATGCGTTCAAAGACCTGGTGATTGTCCGCCATATCACGGTCAGCCCGCTGTTCGTCATTCTCAGTCGGCCCGTAAAACACCATGAAGCGACGCGCTGCGTCGTGATATAAGAAACCGTAGTCGATATTCACCGTCGTGCCGCAGTGCGGGCAGTGATAGTGAAAGGCGTCTAAGGACGCGATGCTGTCCTTCATTTCCGGGTTTTCGGCGATGTCGACACTATCCCAAACGGTAAAATTCCCGGCCTTTTGACAGGCAGGACACGTGATTTCTTCTTGGTGCTGCATACTCATGATGAATACCTCTCTTCTCTGCCACCGTAGATGGCGTTTTTTTTATTATACCACAATCATAAGACCGGGCATACGGCCGGAGTCGGTCTCAAAGGAAGCCTTCTAAGCACCGCTGGTCACACGCAGTCCGACGATACCGGCGACGATGAGAGCGACCGACAAGACCTGCCAGGGCGACAGGGATTCGTGAAAGAAAATCAGGCCGGCGATGACGGTTCCGACGATGCCGATACCCGTCCAAATGGCATAGGCCATGCTGATGGGAAGATGACGCAGGGCCAAACTCAGAAAGATGAAGCTGCCGGCCATGGCGACCAACGTAAGGACACTGGGCACGAGCCGTGAAAATCCGTGAGTATATTTCAGGCCCACGGCCCAGCCCATTTCTAAAATACCGGCAATCAATAAGTAAATCCAAGACATATAAATCCTCTCCTTCTCTAAAAAAAAGGTACGCTGCACGATTCCAACAAAGGCCTACTGGAATCGTATCGCGTACCCGGCGGTAATCTATATATGCAGTTAACATGTTTCTACGGGTGGCATTCTATCACAGAAATTTTCCCTTGTCAACAGTCCCGTCCTGTATGGAAAGTATCGTGGCATCTACAGAAAATCTCTTTCAGATAAACGTTTGATCTTTTACAACCTACAGACAGACAAGAGCGGATATGCTATAGTAAAAACAGCAACTGTGAAGGGGGGCATCTCCATGAAAGACGCCTATGTAAAATTCATGCTGGCAACGGTCATTTACGGTACTAACGGCATCATTGCCAGCCACATTCCGCTGTCGAGCTACGAAATCGTCCTGACCCGAACGGTCCTGGGCAGCCTGTTTTTAATGGTCCTGACGACCTTCCGCCATGAATGGAGTACCCTCCATCAGATGACGCCCAGGGAATGGCTGCTCTTAGTCCTGGCCGGCGTCTTTCTGGGCGGGAACTGGATTTTTCTCTATGAAGCCTACCAGCATATCGGTGTCAGTTTGGCCACTCTCTTGTGTTATATCGGGCCTATTTTGATCATGATACTGTCGCGGTTCGTCTTTAAAGAGCCCTTCACCCTTCCCAAAGTCACAGCCATGATTTTGGTCACCTTAGGCATCATGGCCATCAACGGAGCCGACTTTAAGGCTCACGGCCTGTCCTGGGGCGTCGCCTGCGGCTTTCTCGGCGCCGTCTGCTTTGCCCTCTTGATCATCGTCATGAAAAAAGCAAAACCCATGACGGGTTTCTTTTCCCCGGCCTGTCAGCTCGTCGTCGCCTCCCTCCTCGTCGGCGCCGTTACCTATACTATCCCGACTCCGGCCGTCGATTTAACCCTCCAAGACCTGTCCTACATGGCCATATTAGGCATCATCAATACGGGCCTCGGCTATGCCCTTTATTTTACCGGCGTTCAACGCCTGTCGGCCCAGAGCGTTTCCATCTGCGGCTACTTCGAACCCTTCACGGCCCTCCTCTTGTCGGCCTTGATTCTCGGTGAAATCCTAACGCCCATGCAGTGGCTCGGCGCCGTCCTCATCCTCGGCGGCGTCGCCTTGAGTGAATTATGGCATCCCCGCAAAAAAAGACAAGAAGCATTGTAACGCCTCGGTCATGCCGTCCTGTCGATATGCCAGGACGGCATATTCGGTAAAAGCGTCGGCTAAGGGAATGACTCGAAGCCCCGGATAGGCATCGCCCTGATGGAGGGGCAGGACGGCAAAGCCCTGGGACATGCTGACCGTCAAGAGCTGCTCGGACAAGTTCTTACAGCGATGGATTTCTTCAAAGTCCTGATGAAAAGCCTGTCGAAAATTATTCCGTATCTTCTCGACATAAGCCGGGCTGTCCGACTTGGTCACAAAGGGCGCATGGCCGACGACGGCTTCGATGTCCCCATATCGTTCCCACAGGGAATTGGCGCAGACAAAGGACTGACGAATAGAAAACAATGGCCGATACGTAAAGGAGTCCTTCACCGCCTGGGCGTCAGAAAAGACGAATCCGTCGAGGAGACCGGCTGCTAAATGACGCTCTAAGTCGGCCACGTCATCAAAACTGAAATACAATTTATATTCCGGATAGGCTTCTTCAAACCGGCGCAGCCATAAGGCTTCGACGTATTCCTGCATGGCCATTCCCAGACGGATTTCGGTATGCCCCTTCCGCCGCAGAGAATCGCGCAGCTCTTTATAAGACCGGCAAATCCCCTTCATGCCCTCGTAAAAACGGCGGCCTTCTGCCGTGAGTGACACACCGCGGTGTTCCCGGTAGAAAAGCGGACACCCCAGGTCCCGTTCCAAATTAGTAATATATTTTGTCATCGTCGTCTGGGCAATGTGGCAGTTATGGGCAGCCTGGGTAAAATTATTCAGCCTGGCCGCTTCTAAAAAATACCGTATCTTGGAAAGATCCATGGCCATCCTCCTCATCCATCACTTTTTTTCATGGCAAAGGCCGCAGGTTTCATTAGTCAGGACACATCAGGCATGATAAAATAAGGAAGTTTCAAGAAAGGAGTCTTGCCAATGAATTACTTTTCCATCGTCCTTGTGCAAATCATCGGCTTCGTCATCTACATCCTTATCGGTATTGCCGGCGTACGGATGAAAGTCTTGACCCCTCGTTCTCTCGGCGTCTTATCGCAGTTCATTACCAAGATATCCCTGCCCCTGCTCTTATTCACCAATACCCTCAACGGGGCGACGCGCCAAGAGTTCGTCGACGACCTTCCGGTCTTGGCCGTAACGGCCCTGCTTTATTTTTTATTATACCCCCTCAGCCGACTTTTGGCACGCCTGTTCAGCCTAAAGGGCAATGAAAATCACGTCTACAGCGCCTGTTCCATGTTCGGCAACATCGGCTTCATGGGCATCCCCATCGTAGCTGCCGTCTTTCCCGAACAAGGCATGCTCTATATCGCCTTATTTACCGTCGTCGACCAGCTCCTGCTGTGGACGGTAGGCGTCAATTTAACGGCGCCAACAGATAAGGAAAACGCCATGTCCATTGCCAGCCGCCTCTTAAAGATGGTCAACCCGGCAACGATTGCCGTCACCTTAGCCGTCATCGGCATCTTTATGGAGGCCCATCTGCCGCAGTCCATCAATATTCCGCTGACGAAGGCCGGTGCCGTGACGACACCCTTGGCCATGATTTACATGGGCGGCTTATTCTGCTTCATCGACCTGAAAAAATACATTGGCAAAAAAGAGTTTTATGGCACGGTCCTGGTCAAGATGTGCCTCTTTCCCATTTTCTTCTACGAACTGGGCACGATGTTAGGCGTCATGAACGACATCGTCATCACCTTGAGCCTCCTCTCTGCCCTTCCTACCATGGCCGCCGTCGTCATGCTGGCTCAAAATCAGCAGTCCGCCGGAGAATATGCCGCCGGCATGACCTTAGTGACGACGATCTGCTCCATCTTCACCCTGCCCTTGGTCTGTCTCTATTTCGGCTAACTCAATTTCACGCAGAACAAAAGCTGTCCCATGAGGACAGCTTTTTTCGTGTAGACAACCTGATTCATGAACTTGTCAAACTTACGCGCAGGCAACATGGGAAGGCTCCGGCCAGGCTCAAACGCAGCGTATCTCCTCCCCATGCAATCACAGTCCCCCTGCTGCAATAAAACATCTTATGAAGCCATAAAACCAGCCTTTTCAGGACTGTCGGAAAGGCCATAAAGGATCCGCTGTTCCCGTATGACGAAGAAAATGGAAATGATAAGGGCCAAGGCGTCACTGATGGGCTGGGCCATGAAGATACCATTGATGTCCCACAGTACAGGCAGCATATAGATGAGCGGGATGAGGAACAGAATCTGCCGTAAAAAGGTGATGACGATGGAAGGCATCGGTTTGGCAATGGACTGGAAGAATGTCGTCACCAGCATGACAAAGCCCAGAATCGGGGTGATGCAGAAATTGGCCCGCAGTCCGGGAACGCCGATGGCCAGCATATCTTCCGTAGCCCCAAAAGCCGCCAGAATGGCCTCGGGAAATACCATGATCAGAATCCAGATGATGCAGGTAATGCCGACCGAAAAAGCGGAGGCCTGATATAAGGTGGCCATGACCCGATGGTACTGTTTCGCTCCGAAGTTGTTGCCGACGATGGGCTGA
Organism: Megasphaera massiliensis; assembly: GCF_036305205.1. NCBI lineage: Bacteria > Bacillati > Bacillota > Negativicutes > Veillonellales > Veillonellaceae > Megasphaera > Megasphaera massiliensis. The sequence goes on along the minus strand of NZ_JAXIXE010000038.1, from coordinate 75,569 downwards.
ATCCCCTGGCTGATACCGCTGGCCGGCATGATGACAAAGGTCATCATACTAGAGACGACGGCGTAGACACTGATGGCCGTATCGCCGCCGTATTGGCCTAATTGGCTGTTATAGACGAGGCTGATGAGACCCATGGCCATTTGGGCAATCCAAAAGGCAAAGCCGCAGGAAATGATAGTCCGCGACAGCCAGGCATCGAAGGCAAAGGTATCCCGTTTGATTTCGACCTTCGTATGGCCTTTCCAAACGAGGTAAGCCCCAAAAAAGGCCGAAAGGAATTGACCGATAACCGTCGCCCAAGCTGCACCGGTGACGCCCCAGTCGAGGCCGGCCACAAAGACGGCGTCGAGGAGGATGTTGGTCACGGCCCCGACAGCCGTTACGCCCATCCCCAGGACGGGCTTTCCGGAAACGCGAACAAAGTCGCAAAAAACCTGGCTCAGCCCTTGAAAGAGGCAGCCCAGGGCCACGATGCGGTAATAAGCGAGGGCGTATTCATAAGCCGTTTCGGTAACGCCGAACACCTTTAGGATAGGATCGGCAAACAGCAGCAAAAAGACGGACAGCAGCACTTCAAAGACGATGACTAAAATCAGGGAATTGCCAAAGGAACGGTTCATATTCTCCTGTTCCCCTTTTCCGGAAAACAGGCTGAACAGAGACGATCCGCCGGCGCTGCAAGTCAGGCCGAAAGCCATCATCATGTAAAAAAGAGGAAAGCAAATCGAAAGACCGGCCAAGGCCGACGTGCCGTTGAAGTTGCCTACAAAGATCCGGTCGACGATGTTATAAATGGCTGTAATCAAAAGAGAAATAGCCGCCGGAATGGAGTATTTTAAAATCATGGGAAAGAGCTTTCCCGTCGAAAAATCATTTTTTTCATTCATATTAAAGTGCCTCGCCTTTCTATCATATCTTAGTTTCCTAAGTATTTAGTTAAAGAGAAAGGACAACGCGTCTGCCCTTTCAGTCAGACAGGTTATCCATCATCTTCTCAACGACCTTCACAAAGACTTGCAGGTCCTTTTTAGAAATGTCCTTGATCAGTCTTTCATCTAAGGCCGTCAAATCGTCTATGACTTGCTGCCGATACCGCAAGGCCCTTTCCGTTAAGACAATCTTTTTTAAGCGGTTGTCATGGGCGGCCGCCTCACGGGTAATGAGTCCGTTCTTTTCCATCTGCTTTAAGAGCTCCGTTGCCGTCGACGGCCGGATGCCGAACTCTTCTTCAAGATCTTTTTGGAAGACGTCTTCTCTTTGGGCCAGCAAAAAGTGAAGGGTCCGCCCTTGAGAGCCGCTGAATTCACCGCGGGACGGAAGCATCTCTAACTTTCGGCGCAGCTTGTTGGACAATTTGCTGACATAACTTCCAATATGTCGGTTATTCGATATCATGGCACCCTCCTATTTCTTAGTTTCCTAAGTAATTGTATCTCAAATACGACGGCCTGTCAATAAGGCATCCGGCGCATAAAAAATCACCGTCAAGGACAAAATCCCTGACGGCGACGGTTTTCCCGCTATAGTTCATGTATGCATTTTTACAAAAAGTGGTGGTCATGACACGGATACGAGGCTTACCAATCCAATTTTCCCGTCATGAGGTAGACCAAGAGTCCTTTTTCGGCATGACGTCTGTTTTCGGCTTCGTCGAGGATCGTTTCCAAATGAGCTTCCATGACGTCTTGGCTGATTTCATAGCCCGGATGGATGGGCATATCATGGAATACCATGGTGTCCGTCCCTTCCATGAGGGCTGCGTCGATTTGATAGGGCATCATCATGTTGATGATCTTGTCTTTCTTTTCGGCGTAATCGGGATTGGTGAAAAATTCCATGTCGACCCAGGTATCGGTGTAGACGCAGTCGACGTCAGCGACGACTTTCTTGAGGTCTTCTTTAGAAATATCCGTCGGCAGTTCTTTATAATGGCCGGTCTCTGCCAAGGTGTCGTAAAAGTCAGCCGGCACGTTGGTGATCTGACTGAAGGGCGTCAAGCCGTACATGGTACCGCCCAATTTGACGACGATTTCACTGAGCGAGTTGTAGGTATTATTTTTAGCCCCGATATAGAGGACCTTGGCTTCAAAGCGTCCCGTCTTTTCATAGAGGGTCAGCATGTCGGCCAGGGCCTGAGACGGATGGAAGGTATTGTCACAGCCGTTGATGACGGGAACCGTGGCATATTTCATGAAGCCTTCCGTCGTTTCGGCCTTCTTGAACCGGCCCATGATGCAGTCAACGTTGCGGCAGACGTACTTGACTTCGCTCATGAGGTCGCCAATGGTGAAGTTGCTGTCCTTCCAGAGCTGGTTGTAGGCCTTGCCGCCCAATTCTTCCATGCCGATGGAAAAGGACAAATAAGTCCGGTTCGACGTCTTTTCAAACAAGGTATATAATTTTTTGCCGTCGAGAATATGGCTGTAAGCGTCTTGATTCTTTTTAATCTTGTCGGCCAATAATAAGATGCCTTTCAATTCTTCGGCTGTATAATCGATAAAGCTGTTGGCGTGTTTCATGTATATCCATCCTCTCATCCTGTAAGACTATAACTTGTTGATGGCTATATCATAGCACAAGGCCTTTCCTTTATCAAGTATTTATACGTAATTTTCTTTAATTTATACATATAAATCAATTTCATGCAGCGCAAGCTCCTTTCCGGAGACGCAAAAAACCGGTAATCACGATGATTACCGGTCCAAAAGGTCTATGTGTTACTTTCCGATTAAGCTTTAACTACGTTAGCTGCCTGCGGTCCGCGCGCACCTTCAACAATATCGAATTCAACATCCTGACCTTCGGCCAAGGATTTGAAACCATCTTCCTGAATGGCAGAGAAATGAACGAAAACGTCGCCGCCGTCTTCTCTTTCGATGAAGCCATAACCTTTTTCTGCGCTAAACCATTTTACTTTACCGTGCATGATAAATCCTCCTAAAAATCAAAACAATTACAGCTATCCATAGCAAGTGCTACCTTATAGCTCTTTTGTTAGTGTAACATAACAGATTGCTAATGTCAATCGAATTTATATAAGTAAATTCCCGAGTATTTCCTTATTTTTTTACATAATGAGCAAAGGCAAACTTATATTTATTATTATTATTTTTATCATGGACTTCCCGTTCTGTTTCTGTCCACTCGTCGCTCTTCCACTCCGGAAAGAACGTGTCAGCACCGGGAAAAACTTCGTCGATTTCGGTCAGATAGAGGCTGTCCGCCAAGGGCAAAAAGGCGCGGTACATGGCGGCCCCGCCGATGATGAAGTAGTCTTCCTCCGCCTTCATAGCGGCACACATGGCCTCCGGGCTGTGAAAGAGGGTCACTGCCGGACTATCGACATGGTAGTCCGCCTGATGGGTCAGGACCCAATGAGGGCGTCCCGGCAGAACACCCGGCAGGCTTTCAAAGGTCTTGCGGCCCATGAGCATCGTGTGATTCATGGTGAGGGCCTTGAATCGCTTCAAGTCGGCTGAAATATGGCATAAGAGGTCGTTGTCCCGGCCGATGCCCCGGGATCTGTCGACGGCGGCAATGAGATGGATCATCAGACGGCCACCTCCATGGACAGTTTGCCCAAATGCTGATAATCGTCAAGACGGATGTCGTCCGGTGTAAAGGCGTAGAAATCGTGAATGTCCTTGTTAAGTATCAATTTAGGAGCATCCAAGGCCTGATTTCGGCGGGCCAGCTGGGTCTTCATGGCTTCGACGTGATTTTCATAGATATGGGCATTGTTGATGACGTGCGTAAAGAGGCCCGGACGGAGGCCGGCAGACCTGGCAATGAGGTGGATGAGAACGGCATACTGGGTCATGTTGAAGGGTACGCCCAGGCCCATATCGCCGCTGCGCTGAATGAGCATACAGTTCAAGCGGCCGTCAGTGACATCCCACAAGGTCTGGTAGGCACAGGGCTGGAGGGCCATGTCATCCAAATCCTCGATATTCCACAAGGATACGATCATGCGCCGGCTCTGGGGATCGTTTTTCAGGGTATCCAAGAGCTTATCCACCTGCTTATACTTCCGGATCTGATAGCCGTAAGCCTTGCCGATGGTCCCGTCAGGACGCATCCATTCGTCCCAAACGTGGCAGTTCATCTTCTGCAGCTCCCGCACATCGTTGCTCTGGAGCTGCCAAATCCAAAGGATTTCTTTGACGGCTGTCTTAAAGGCCACGAACTTCGTCGTCAAGATGGGAAATTCATGTTCCAAATCGAACTGCATCATCTGATGGGGCAGCTTGTACGTCCGCACCCCCGTGCGGTTGTTGTCGAAATAGCCGTGGTCGAGGATATTTTCGACGATATTCAGGTATTGTGTATCGGCCATGCTCATGTAGTATCACCTCAAAATTACTGATTATTCATATAAGACTGAATGGCGCTGATGAAACTGCGGCCATATTTATGCAATTTAAAACTGCCGACGCCCTTGATGTCACCCATGGCGTCGAGGCTGCTCGGCTTAAGGGCTGCCATATCCCACAAGGTGGCATCGGAAAAAATGACGAAGGGCGGAATGTTTTCGTCCTTGGCTAAGTCGCGGCGAACGGCCCGCAGGGTGTCGAACAAGGGGCGCAGGGTCTCTTCGTCAAAGGTCCCGGCACTGCGTTTTTGCCGGCGTTTGGGAATGGCCGCCGGAATCTCTTCAACGACTCGTTTCTGCTGAACGATGCGTTTATGGCCCCCCATCGCCTGCCTTCCGTCTGCCGTCAGGGAGACGACGGGATACTTTCCGTCAGACTGCTCGAGATAGCCGTCGTCGATGCACTGGCGCACCATATCGCGAACTTCGGACAGGGAAAAATTACCGAGCATGCCGAAGACGGCATTGCGGTCAAAGCCATAGCGGCGAATCTTAGCATTCTGACTCCCTTTCAGGATGTCGGACACCATGGTCAGGCCAAAGCGCCCTTTCAGTTCGTCGACGCAGAGGCAGATGCTGCGCACCTGTTCGGTCATGTCCTCTTCGACCGTTTCCTGGTCACAATTGCCGCATTTATCGCAGTGCTCCCACGACGGATGCTCACCAAAATACGACAGAATATAATGGCGCAGGCAGTGGTTGCCTTCACAGTAGCGAACCATGGCATGGAGCAGGCGGAATTCGACCTCCTGCTGTTTGGCGTCGCGAGTCGATTGCTCGATGAGGAATTTCTGGATCATGATATCCTGGCGGTTAAAGAGGAGGATACAGTCCCCCGGTGCCCCGTCGCGGCCGGCTCTGCCGGCTTCCTGGTAGTAACTTTCGATGTTTTTCGGCATCTGGTAATGGATGACGTAGCGGACATTGCTCTTGTCGATGCCCATGCCGAAGGCGTTGGTCGCTACGATGACCTGGATTTTATCGTAGGTAAAGGCTTCCTGCATGGAACGGCGCATCTCGTCGCTGAGACCGGCATGGTAACGGCCGGCCTTGATGCCCCGCCGATTCAGTTCATCACAGATGCGGTCGACTTCCTTGCGCGTCGCCGCATAGATGATCCCGCTGTCCTCTTTATGCTTGGCAATGTAGGACAAGGTGAACTCCATCTTAGCCTTGGCATGAACGACGCGGAAATAGAGGTTGGGCCGGTCGAAGCCGCCGATAAAAATGCGTTCCTTTTGAAGGCCTAAGAGGGACATCATGTCGTGCTTGACCTTTTCCGTCGCCGTCGCCGTAAAAGCCCCGACGACAGGCCGCTTGGGAAGGGCTGCGATCCAGTCGCGGACGGTGCAGTAACTGGGCCTAAAATCATGGCCCCATTGAGAGACGCAGTGGGCTTCGTCGATGATGAACATGGAAATGGGCAGGGTCTGCATGAAAGCCGTAAAGAACTGATTCTCCAGTCTTTCCGGCGAGATATAGACCAGCTTGATGCGGCCGGCACGGATGGCAGCAAAGCGGGCCTTCACTTCTTCAAAGGTACACTGGCTGTTGATATATGTCGCCGGTATTTCCTGATTGACCAGACTGTCTACCTGGTCTTTCATCAGGGAAATGAGCGGTGAAATGACTAAGGTCACGCCGGGCATCATCAGGGCCGGAAGCTGGAAGCAGATCGACTTCCCCGCCCCGGTCGGCATGATTGCCAGGCAATCGCGGCCGTCGAGCAGGGTCTGAATGACTTCGTGCTGGCCCGGCCGGAATGACGAATAGCCAAAATACTGTTTTAACAATGATTCAATTTGAAGCATGAAACAAGGCATCCTTCCTTGAGTGAACGTACAAAGGGAGCTGCCGCAAAGCGACAGCTCCCTTATATCATATCATTTTTAGGCTTATTTTGCCAATTCTTCTTTCAGTACTTCAGCTAAGCGTTTGATACCTTCTACGATGCGTTCTTCCGGCATGTTGGAGTAGTTGAGGCGGAAGTGGTTAGCATTGCCGCCATGCGGGTAGAACGGACCGCCCGGCACGTAGGCAACGTTTTTCGCTAGGACTTTAGGCATGAGTTCTTTCGCATCCATGCCTTCGGGCAACGTTACCCACGTGAACAGGCCGCCTTCAGGGTATGTAAAGGTGATGCCTTCAGGGAAGTATTCTTTCATCGAATCGCACATGAGATCGCGGCGTTTTTTGTACAATTCTTTGATCTTTGCAACGTGATCATCGAGATCGTACATATCGATGAAGAAGGAAGTCTGGCGCTGACCGAAGGACGAGGACTGGAGGTCGACGGCCTGTTTCAGCTTAACGACTTTATCAATGATGACCGGATCAGCAACCATCCAGGCAATACGCAGGCCCGGCATGAGGATCTTCGAGAAGGAGCCGAGGAAGATGATGTTGCCCTTGGTATCCATCGATTTGAGGGACGGAACTTTGTCGCCGTCGAAACGGAGTTCGCCGTACGGATCGTCTTCGAGAACCGGGAAGTCATAGCGGTTGATGATGTCCATGAAAGCTTTGCGGCGTTCCATCGGCCAGGTAATGCCCGTCGGGTTCTGGAATTCAGGAATAACATACATCATGCGGACGCGGTCGCCGTATTTTGCCAAGATTTTTTCGAGTTCTTCCGGGATGATGCCTTTGTCGTCCGTCGGAACTTCGACAAATTCAGGACCACAGAGTTTAAAAGCGTTAATAGCGCCGAGGTAGGTCGGGCTTTCTACGAGAACGACGTCACCGGGGTTGAGGAAAATCTGAGCCAAGAGGGACAGACCCTGCTGGGAGCCGGACGTGATGACGATGTTTTCAGGGGTGCAGTCGACCATGAAGGATTTTTTCATGCGGCCTGCGATCTGTTCGCGAAGGGGCGTGTAACCTTCGGTCGTGCCGTACTGCAGGGCTGCCTGGCCTTCTTTGGTCAATACAGCTTCGTCAACTTTTTTGAGATCTTCTGTCGGGAACAGTTCCGGAGCCGGCAGGCCGCCAGCGAAGGAAATAATTTCCGGCATGGTCGTCAGTTTCAAGAGTTCACGGATTTCAGAGGCTTTCAAATTCATAGCTAAGTTGGAAAATTGCATATTCACTCACTCCTTCATAATTGTGCATAGCGCATATCTATGTTTATATAGTATCATTTAAATTACTTTTATGCAATTAAACGTTTATGTCATAGCTACATTCTCATTTATGCAAACCTATAAATTCGTGGGTATTATGGTCAATTACTGATAATACCAAAAGTAAACTCCATAAAATATTAAGTAATTCATGTAAAAAATTTTTAAAAAAAATAAAAAAAGAAAAGACGCCCTCGGGAGAGAGCGTCTCATTTCCTGCAAAGTTTAATTATTTTCCCATCTTTTCTTTCAAAACTTCAGCTAAGCGTTTAATGCCTTCGACGATGCGGTCTTCCGGCATATTGGAGTAGTTCAAGCGGAAGTGATTGCCGTTGCCGCCGTTAGGATAGAAGGCTCCGCCCGGGACATAAGCGACTTTCTTTTCGATGACTTCCGGCATGATGGCCTTGGCATCGATGTTTTCGGGAAGGGTAACCCAAGTGAACAGGCCGCCTTCCGGATAGGTAAAGGAAAGGCCCTGAGGGAAGTATTTTTTCATCGAATCGTACATCAAGGTGCGGCGTTTGCCGTAGAGTTCGCGGATCTTGGCGACGTGAGCGTCGAGGTCGTACATGTCGATGTAGTACGAAGCCTGGCGCTGAGCAAAGGACGAAGACTGGAGGTCGACGGTCTGTTTCAGCATGACCGCTTTTTCAAGGATGTCATGATGAGCGACCATCCAGCCGATACGAAGGCCCGGCATGAAGATTTTCGAGAAGGAACCGAGGAAGATGACGTTGCCCTTGGTATCCATCGATTTCAAGGTCGGCATGGTCTGGCCTTCATAGCGGAGTTCGCCGTACGGATCGTCTTCGATGACCGGGATATCATGTTTATTCATGATATCCATGACGGCTTTGCGCCGTTCCAGAGGCCAGGTGATACCCGTCGGGTTCTGGAATTCCGGGATGACGTACATCAGGCGTACGCGGTCGCCGTACTTTTCAATAGCCTTTTCCAAGGCTTCCGGTACCATGCCCTTGTCGTCCGTTTCGACTTCGACGAACTGGGGGAAATTGACGGCAAAGGCGGTCGTAGCGCCCATGTAGGTCGGGCTTTCAACGAGGACGACGTCGCCTTCGTTCAAAAAGAGTTGGCCGAGAAGAGACAGGCCCTGCTGAGAGCCGGCGGTAATGATAATGTCTTCATAGGTGCAGTCCGTATTAAAGGACGATTTCATGCGGGCAGCAATCTGTTTGCGCAGCGGAATGTAGCCTTCCGTCGTGCTGTACTGCACGGCCTGACGCCCTTCTTTCTTCAAAATTTCCACGTCCACCTTCATCATTTCGTCAATCGGGAATAATTCCGGAGCCGGAAGACCGCCGGCAAAGGAAATAATTTCCGGATTTTCAGTGACTTTCAGGATTTCACGGATGTCAGATGCGTGCAAACTTTTTGCTTCTTCAGAAAACATTACCATAAAACTTCACTCCTATCTATTGACTTGCTTTCGATACGACGTATAACAACCCGTCGTAATGGTTTTTATTATACCACTTCAGAGTGTGTTATTCTACATTTTTTATGAAAAAAAACAGGAAAAGTTGCTCGAATTAAGAAATTCGTAAGCAAAACCTTTTCCTGTTAACGGTTTTTATTCATTTTTATCAGCTGCAAAAAACTGCTGCGTCGCCTTTTCGTCTTCTTTCATCTGGGCGATGAGGTCGTCTGCCGAGGCAAAGACTTCTTCACCGCGCAGGCGCTTTCGAAAACGCAGACTGACGTTCTTGCCGTAAAGATCCTTATCCCAGTCGAGGACGTGGGTCTCGATGCGGCGGTACTGGTTCTCAAAGGTCGGGTTGTCGCCGATATTGGTCATGGCCGGGTGCCCTTCCCCATCCCACCACAGTTCGGTCACATAGACGCCGTCCGGCGGAATGGCCATGTTGATGGGAATGAGCATATTGGCCGTAGCAAAGCCGATGGTCCGGCCGCGGTGGTCACCGGGTACGATGGTCCCGGTCAAGGCAAAGGGGCGGCCCAGAAGGTTTTCAGCTGTCTCCATGTGGCCCATTTGAATAAGTCTTCGGATGACGGTGCTGCTAATGGGTGTCGTACCGCCGGGCCGTTCGAGCAGAGTCAGGGCTTCGACGGGAATAGCGTAGTCCGCCATGAAGGCTTTCATCGTGTCCGTATTGCCGGCCGCCTTAGCTCCGTACGTAAAGTTGGAGCCGACGACGATGACCGACGGATGAATATAAGTCACGAGATTCTGACAAAATTCCTCCGGCGATTCACGCAAGAGCCCTTCACTCATGGGCAGGAGGACCAAGCCGTCGATGCCGACGGCTTCGATGTACTCTGCCTTTTGGGCGATTGTCGCCAAGCGAAGCGGTTCTTTTTCCGGGCATAAGACCGACATGGGATGAGCCGTGAAGGTGACCACCATGGTTTTCACACCGCCGGCTGCAGCCCGCTTGATGGCTGTCTTCATGACCATCTGATGGCCTTTATGGATGCCGTCAAAGGTCCCGAGGGCCACGACGGCGCCCGTAAAGCCGGTTATTTCCTGAAAGGAGTGGAATATTTCCATCGTTAGTTACCTCACAATCCGTCTGCAAACATCTTATGGGGACGCAGGATATGGTGCTGTTCATCGTAGCGGACGATGCCCATCAATCGCCCGTCAGGGCCATAGACACGCAGCACGTCTCCATCGGTGAGGTTCGGCCCGGCAAAGGGCACAGGCCGCCCCTGAAGGAGAAAATCACACTGCTTGGTCGAGCAGTTAGCCCGCCTTATATCGTGAATGGCCATGTCGGCCGGAAGGACATAAGACGCAGGATCTTGTTCCAACATTTCTAAGGTCGCTGCTTCTTCAATGGTAAACAGACCGGCCCGGGTTCGGACAAGATAGGTCATGCAGGCGCAGGTCCCAAGGGCCGTCCCCAAATCGCGGATGAGGGATCGGACATAGGTTCCCTTAGAGCAAGTCACGGCAAAGGTACCGCGCCGGCCGTCAAAGGACAGGAGTTCCAGACTGTGGATTGTCACCTGCCGCACAGGCAAGGTGAAATCCCGGTCCTGGCGGGCCAATTTATAGGCCTTGACGCCGTTGACGTTAATGGCCGAATACTTCGACGGCGCTTGTTCGATATCGCCGCAGAAAGAGGACAGGACGCGGCGGACATCTGCTTCGGAAAGATCCGGAACCGGCATCCGTTCGACGACCGTCCCCGTACTGTCTTCGGTATCGGTTGCCAGCCCCAGGACGAATTCGGCATGGTAGGACTTGACGTCGCTGTCGCCGTATTCGATGAGGCGCGTCGCCTGCCCGGCATAGACCGGCAGGACACCGGCTGCCAAGGGGTCGAGGGTACCGGCGTGGCCCATCTTCTTCATGCCGTAAATGCGCCGCAGGCAGCCGATGACGTCGTGGCTCGACATTCCCGTCGGCTTCAGTACATTAATGATTCCATGTATCATAAGCGCTTTTCAATTTCCTTTACGATGATCGCCTTAGCTTCATCTAAAGGCTTTTCGATGGTACAGCCGGCAGCCCGAATGTGCCCGCCGCCGCCGAAAGAAGCGGCCACAGCATTGACGTCGATGCCTTTCGAGCGCAGGCTGACCCGCGTTTCTTCAGGGCCGATGTATTTTACCGTAAAGGCCACTTCAGCGCCCTTGATGCGGCGGGCATAGTCGATATAGATGCCCGTGTGCTCGCCGATGACGGAAAGGAGTTCCGGCGTGTAGGACAGGCAGGAAATGCGGCCGTCGGCAAAGAGTTCCAGCTGATCGAGAACCTTCGACAAGGCCCGGAGCTTGTTGAGTGACCGAGCGTCGAGATGGTCTGAAATGACGTCGGGCTGCGCACCGTTGTCGACGAGGATGGCTGCCATGCGCAGGGTATGGCCCGTCGTGTTGTTAAACTTGAAGAAGCCGCAGTCTGTGGCGATGGCCGTATAGAGGGCATCGGCTATGGCCGGAGACCACGTGATATGCCACTGGTCAAAGAGGTAGGTCAGGATTTCTCCCGTCGCCGCATAGTCGGGCTTAAAATATTCCCACTGGGCAAAATGCTCATTCGAGACGTGATGATCGAGGTTCAAAACCTTGCCGCAGACGAGGTCAGCTGTCTTACCGATCCGTCCTAAACCTGTCGCATCGAGGACGACCGTCAGCCACGAGGCATCGGTTTTGACCTGGTCGGGCCGGCAAATAGCCGACAAGCCATCGAGGAAGTTATAGCGGTCGTCAATGTCATCGTCGATGACCATGACGGCATCCTTCCCTTCTGATTTCAACCAATGCCACAAAGCCAAGACGCTCCCTAAGGCATCGCCGTCAGGACTGACATGGGCCGTCACCAAAATGTGGTCATAGTGGTGAAGGAGGGTATAGATTTCCTGGGCGGAGCAATTCATGTCATCAGTCCTTCTTTTCAATGTCGTGCAGAATCTTATCGATTTTCATCCCATAGTCAAGGGACGTATCTTCTTTAAATACAATGGACGGCGAATAGCGGATGCCGAGGCGTTTTCCGACTTCCGTCCGAATATAGCCGGTGGCGCGTTTCAAGGCCTCTAAGGTCTTTTTTTTCGCTTCGTCGTCGCCAAAGAGGCTGACGTAAATCGTCGCGTCGCGCAAGTCGCCGGTGATGCGGGCATCGGTAACGGTGACGAAACCGATGCGCGGATCTTTTAATTCATTCAGGAGCATCTTCGATACTTCCTGTTTAATAAATTCCTGGATTTTTCGTACTCGTAATTCTCCCATCGAATGTCCCCTCCTTTATTCGGGTTCGACTTCGACCATTTCGTAGGCTTCGATTTCGTCGCCTTCCTTGATGTCGCGGTACTTTTCAAGGGTAACGCCGCATTCGTAGCCCGAAGCGACTTCCTTGACGTCATCTTTAAAGCGGCGCAGGCCGTCGATTTCGCCTTCGTGAACGACGATGCCGTTACGGATCAGGCGGATCTTAGACGTGCTGGTGATCTTCCCTTCCTTGACATAGGAGCCGCCGACGATGACCTTCGGCGTCGTAATGACTTTACGGACTTCGGCACGGCCGATAATCTTTTCTTCGTATTTCTTTTCGAGCATGCCCTTGATAGCCGCTTCGACGTCGTTAATGGCGTCGTAAATGACGCGGTACATCCGCATGTCGACCTTTTCGTGTTCGGCCATTTTACGGGCAGCCGCATCGGGACGGACGTTAAAGCCGATGATGAGGGCGTTCGAAGCCGAAGCCAGCATGATATCCGATTCGTTGATGGCGCCGACGCCGGAGTGGACGATGGCAATGCGGACTTCGTCGCTCTTGATGCCCATTAAGGACTGGCTGAGAGCTTCGACGGAACCTTGGACGTCGCCCTTGATGATAAGCGGCAGTTCCTTCAATTCCCCTTGCTGGATCTGGTTGAACAAGTCGTCGAGGGTAACCTTGGCATTGACGTGGAGTTCGGACGAACGTTTCTTTTCCATTCGTTTTTCAGCAACGGAACGAGCCGTTTTTTCGTCGGTTACGTTCAAGATGTCGCCGGCTTCCGGTACGTCATTGAGGCCGAGGATTTCGACAGGCAGGGACGGTTCAGCTTTCTTGACCCGTTCGCCCCGTTCGTTGTTCATGGCACGAACTTTCCCGAAGGCCGTACCGACGATGATCGTATCGCCGACGCGAAGAGTCCCTTTCTGGATGAGGACGGATGCGACAGGACCGCGGCCCTTATCGAGTTTGGCTTCGATGACGACGCCTTGGGCCGGACGGTTCGGGTTCGCTTTAAGATCCTGTACTTCTGCCAAGACGAGGATGTTTTCGAGGAGTTCGTCGAGACCGATTTTCTTATGGGCCGAAACGGGAACCATGATGGTATCGCCGCCCCAGTCTTCACTGATGAGGCCGTATTCGGTCAGCTGCTGCATGACGTGTTCCGGATTGGCACTTTCTTTATCGATCTTATTGATGGCGACGATGACCGGTACGCCTGCCGATTTGGCATGGTTGATGGATTCAATCGTCTGAGGCATGACGCCGTCGTCTGCAGCGACGACGAGGACGGCAATATCTGTAACCTGAGCGCCGCGGGCACGCATAGCCGTAAAGGCTTCGTGGCCCGGCGTATCCATGAAGGTGATCTTCTTGCCTTCGTAACGGACCTGGTAAGCCCCGATGTGCTGGGTAATGCCGCCGGCTTCGTGGCTGGTGACATTGGTCTGACGGATGGCGTCGAGAAGGCTCGTTTTACCGTGGTCAACGTGACCCATGATGGTAACGACAGGCGGACGGGTTTTCAGGGTTTCCGGGGCATCGATGATTTCTTCGATTTCCGTCGGATCTTCCGGCGGAGCTTCCATGGTAACGGTGACGCCGAATTCATCGGCAATCAAAGAGGCCGTATCAAAGTCGAGTTCCTGGTTGATTGTCGCCATGATACCTCCCATGAGGAGCTTCTTCATGACTTCACCGACATCGCGGCCCAGCCGTTCTGCGAAATCTTTAACGATGATCGTTTCCGGCAGTTCAACCGACGTCGGATAGTTCTTCTTCGGCATTTCAGCCGCGACAGGAGCCTGATTTTTCTGATTCCGCTTGTTTTTATGCTTGCCCTTGTTTAATACGTTGGACAAGAGCGTATGCGGACGGCTGCCGCCGTTATTGCGGTTGTTGCGGTTCTGCTGGCCGCCGCGGCGATTGTTGTTCTTATTGTTGCCGCCGCTGCGGTTAGCGCCTTCGTTTCCGCCCTGCTGGGAGTTGCCGAAGTAGCGGGTACGTTTCGTATCGCCGCCCTGACGGTTCTGCTGGCCGCCTTTATTGCCGCTCTGATGCTGGCGGGAAGCACCCTGCTTTTGACCGGCCTGGGCATTTTTAGCGTTATGGCCCTGTTGACCTTGCTGCCCCTGTTGGCGTTTGGCATTCTGGTTCTGGGTATTCTGCGTTCCCTGATTGTTCTGTCTGCGCGGGTTGCTCTGTTTTCTGTTTTTATTCTGTCGGCTCGTTTCGTTCACTGTTCGGCTATTTCCTTCCCCTGTCGTTTTATGTTCCTGTTTCTTTTCCGTTTTTCTTTCCGGTCTGCTTTCCGGCTTCCTTTCCGGCTTCCTTTCCGGTTTGCGGTCTGCCTTGGCATCTCCCTTGGGACCCCTTTTAAAGGCTGCGTCGAGGATGCCCTTCATCTTATCATCGATGCTGGTAAAATTACCGGCTTTAATCTGATGATCTTCTAACGTCTTTCTAACGATTGTCGTAGAAACGCCGTATTCTTTCGCGACTTCGTATAATCGTTTCGTCATCTAGTTACCCCCTTCTATATATCACGCTTCGCTTTCTCTATGGCTGCCGCAAATCCTTTATCGTCGACCAGAACGATAACGTTCTGGGCTTTGCCGACAGCGCTTCCTAATTCATCTTTTGTATATGTATCAATGACGGCGATCCCTTTTCTTTCGGCCAGGCGGCGGTATTTGGTGACGTTGTCATTGCCGCCGTCGGCTGCGAGAAACAGTAAAGGTACGCTCTTTTTTTTCAATGTTTTCTGTGCGGCTCCATCACCGCAGACGGTCTTACCGGCCCGGCAGGCAAGGCCTAAGAGATTGAGGATTTTGTCGCTCACAACAGGTCCTTTCTCAATGCTTCATAAATATCATTCGATACCTTGGTCTTTAACGACCGCTCCAGGCGATGCTCTTTATACGCTTTTTCGAGGCATTCGCTGTCCGGGCAAAGATAGACGCCGCGGCCGGACTTCTTGCCGGTCTTGTCGATTTCGACCGTACCTTCCGGCGTGCGGACGACGCGGATCATCTCTTTCTTGCTCTTGAGTTCCTGACAGCCGGCACAGACGCGCATCGGAGTTTTTCGGGTCTTCATCGTTTATTCTCCTTCCGTCGGTACGGTCGTATCGTCATCTGAAGGCAGGGCCATTTCGCTGAGGACGTCCAAGTCGTCGGCTTCTGCCGTTTCCGGAGCCTCTTCGTCGAAAGATTCAGCTGCCTGGCTTTCGCTCTTGATGTCGATTTTCCAGTTAGTCAATTTCGCTGCCAAACGGGCATTCTGGCCGGCTTTGCCGATAGCCAGGGACAATTGATAGTCGGGAACGACGACGCCCGAAGATTTTTCAGCTTCGTCGACGGTAACCGAAATGACCTGAGCCGGGCTGAGGGCATTGGCAATATAGACGGCCGGATCTTCATCCCATTTGACGATGTCGATCTTTTCGTTCTGCAGTTCCGAAACGATGTTCTGGACGCGAACGCCTTTAGGACCGACACAGGCGCCGACGGAATCGACGTTTTCATCGCGGGAATAGACGGCGACTTTAGAACGGCGGCCCGGTTCGCGGGCTACGGATTTCAGTTCGACGACGCCTTCGTAAATTTCCGGTACTTCCAATTCAAAGAGGCGCTTGAGCAGGCCCGGATGGGTCCGGGATACGAGGATCTGAGCGCCTTTCGTCGTCTTGCGAACTTCGACGACGTAGCATTTGATGCGTTGGCCTACGGTGTAGGTTTCCGTCGGAATCTGTTCCGACGCCGGCAGGATGGCTTCGGCTTTCCCGAGATCGACATAGACGCTCTTATTTTCGATACGCTGGATGATTCCCGTAATGATGTCATCCATGCGGTCGGAAAATTCATCATAGACGATATTGCGTTCGGCTTCACGCAGGCGCTGAATCATGACTTGTTTGGCAGCCTGGGCGGCGATGCGGCCGAAGTTGGCCGGTGTGACATCGACGTTGACGATGTCGCCGACTTCATAGCCGGGATCGATGAGCCGTGCCTTATCGAGAGAAATTTCGATGTTTTCATCTTCGACGTCATCGACGACGGTCTTGGCAGCCCGGATCTGGTAATCCCCGGTCGTGCGGTCCAAGGTAACTTCTGCCGTCGGATTGGCATCGGGCTCCTTTTTGTAAGCCGTAATCAAGACGGCTTCCAGAGAGTCGCAGATGACATCCGAAGATACGCCTTTCTCTTTGGATAAGTAAGCAATAGCATTGAGCAATTCTTTATTCACGGTAATAACCTCCACTAAAAATCAATATGCAAACGGACTTGCGATATTTCTTTCCTGTCTATCTCGTGTTCCTCCCCATCGATCAGAACGACGAGCTTATCGTCTGCCGTCTTTTTGACCAGTTCAGCCGTCACATCCTTGACGCCGTTCCAAGCTTTGAAAAAATGAATATCAACCGATCGGCCGGCATAGCGGATAAAGTCTTTATCCTTCCGCAAGATGCGGTCCAGTCCGGGCGACGATACTTCGAGGAGATAATTTTCGCGAATCGGATCCTTTTCATCGAGGACCCGGCTCAGTTTTTCACTGACAGCCTGGCAGTCTTCCAGGTCGACGCCGCCTTCTTTATCGATAAACACGCGCAAGTACCAGTCCCGCTCACGCACGTATTCGACATCGACTAACTCGATATCAGATCCCGCAATAATCGTTTCTACTTCTTTAGCAATCAAATCTTCAATGTGTTCACGTCTCATCGTATTCACCAGCCTGTCCTCAAAAAATTTCTGTTAGGTAAAAGTTAAGAGTGGGCTCTCACCCACTCTTCGCATCGAAACATCTAAATTACTTTTAGTATACCACTGTCTGGTCATTCTGACAACGACTTGTCCCGGTCGGCACCGATATCATCGAGGACCGGAAGTAACCGCTTGCGCAAGGCTGCTTCCAATTCCCGCAACGTCGACGTATCGAAGTCGTGGACCAGATTAGGGAAGTTCTGCACCCGCCGTTCGGCAAAGAAATCGTCGCGCAGGACGTTGTACATCAAGGACAGCCCGCTTCGCGATGCCTTATCGTAATAGGATAAGATCATATAAGAGCCGTTGATGATGCGAACGGCCTCGTCCGGCTTGATAAGCCGCCGAAACCCGTCGTACGATTCAGGCAGAAAGTCATCCCAGGAAAGGTCGGGTAGTCCCTTGTTTTTCAGAATGACACCGAAGTTTTTCCTGCGTTCCACATAGGAATCATGAATGATCCGGGCCAGCCGCTCTTCCACCATTTTACGAAAGGCGTCGAAGGACCCGGTGATAAATTCGATAAGGGCAAATTCCAACATGCCGATATCGACCCGAACGGCGTATTCTTCCGATTCGGGATTGAAGATAGCCCGCACAGTCCAGCCGTTCTCCTTATTTTCATAAGTGAACAGGCGATATTCGACGGGGTTGCCGTCTTTTTCAACCATGCGATATTCTTCCAATAACTGAAAATCTCCCACCGTAAGTGGGAGAACAGTCATGATATTCCATTGTTTGAGTGTTTCAATCAATGTGTTATCCATAGTAATGAATGGTGCGGTTGGCGGGAGTTGAACCCGCACGATCGAAGATCACTGCCGCCTGAAGACAGCGCGTCTGCCATTCCGCCACAACCGCATAACTTAAAAATCATAAAGCTGCTTGTAGTGCTTTTCGTTCAACAAAACTATTCTAACATATTCCCGCGTTTCTGAAAAGGGTATTTTTTCAATTTCTTGAAAATCTTTTGTCCAGCCATATTCCCGGACCCAAGAATCGACGTGTCCCCGACCGGCATTATACGCAGCCAGAGCCAGTATTTGATTCCCATCATACTCTTTCAAAAGATAAGCGAGATACCATGTTCCCAGCCTTATGTTGGTACGGACGTCACTGAGTTTATCCGGCGTGTAGTCAGTCATTCCCATCTCATCGGCAATCCATTGGGCCGTATCGGGCATGACCTGCATCAGGCCATGGGCGCCGGGTTGAGACGAAGCCCGTTCGTCGAATTTGCTCTCAACTAAGATGACGGAGGCCACCAGGGCCGGGTCGATCTTGGTTTCATAAGTATACTGCCGAACGAGATAATCGTACTGAAGGGGATAGACGAACTTGCGCATGACATCGTCTTTCCATGAATAGAAATACGATGCCGAAAAGAAAAGCAACAGTGCTGCTATGATGATTGTCCCTTTGGTACTTCCCTTTTTTCTCACGTCTTTTCCCTACATTTCAATGCGGTCCATCAAGTCCTGCCAAGCGGCTTTCACTTGTGCCCGCGTCGCTTCAGGCGACCCGTTATTATCGATGACAACCTGTGCCAAAGACCGTTTCTCGTCGATGGGAAGCTGGGCGTGAATCCGCGCCAACGCCTCTTCTTCCGAATACCCGTTGCGCTTCATCAGCCGCAAAAGCTGAGTCTTCGGATCGACGTATACGAGCCATGTTTCGTCAACGTACGAATTGTATTTTATCTCATAAAGTAAAGGCATGTCAAGAAAGATGACCGGATTTTTTTTATCTTCTTCGATTTTTCGGATTTCTCGTTCGATGCCGTCATGGATGAGGGGAAACAGCAGGCCTTCGAGTTTTGCCTTTTTCTCCTTATCTTGAAAGACCAAACTGCCGATATAGGCCCGGTCCATAGAACCGTCCTCACAAAGAGCCTTAGGCCCAAAAGCAGCGGCAACGGCGGCAAGGCCCTTCGTCCCCGGCAGGACAACGTCATGAGCGATGACGTCGCAATCGACGATGCCGGCACCATACTCTCTGAGCATGGTCACAACGGTACTCTTCCCCGACGCAATGCCGCCGGTCAATCCGATATGAAGCATAAAAATCTCTCCCTCTCCGTGCAATATACTTCTATTATACTGATAGAATGATCTTCTGTCCAACGCCGCCTTGTGTTTCTTTAATAAAAGGGCAGCATGCCGTAAACTTGCTTTTATTGATTACCATGTTTTCCATTCTTTTCATCCATTCTTCGTTCGTACTCTTTAAAAATGAAGGTATGGAAAAAATCATATACCTTCCTATATGACATATCTTCTCCTGCTGCATTAACTAGTTTTATCCCCTGCCCTGTCTTAATACTAAATTCAATAATTTCAGAGTAAAATAAAAATTCAGTCACACCGTGATATCTTTCATTATCGATATCATCAGTCAAAAAAATCCGAAAACATTTCTCTATGACCAAAGAATAAATTTCTTGCCTGTTCAATATCTCTGTATTAACAGATTGTGCCAAACTGTCTAGTAATGGCGTTGCATGAAATATAAAGTTCAAATTTTCTCCTATATATTTTATTCTATGATTACTCTTTTCGCAGTGGGTCACGAGACCATCATAATTAACCATCATTTCATTCATTATATCAGTGATTTTTGAGTTATTTTTATATTCCTCTTTAATACACTTTAATGTTTCTAAAGCCTCTTGTTGTAAGACATATATGTTCTTCGTTTCTAAGAAAATCTCCCCATATTCAACAGGCTTAAATGCTTTCCATCCCATGTAGCATTCTAAAAAACCATTCACTTTACATTTCACTGCCAAAGAAAACATATCATTGAAATAAAAAGATTGTGTCGTATCTATGATGTCCTTATTGACATGCATGATTTGTTGGGCAATTCCATGGACATGGGCATCAGTCAGTGCACTGTGAAACTCATATAAATACTGTACGTAATTAACAAAGCCGGAAAGCTGTACCATCGTACTATATAAATTACTTTTGAACGCCTTCTCGGCTTGCCCTCTATTAAAGCGATACATAAAAACGGCTGTTAATGCTGAACAAATCGCAGCGATTGTAGAAGAATTATCGAGCACTGCATTAACGATATGGGCTATAAAATCCATTTGTATGCATCAACGTCCTTTCCTTATGCTTCAAATTAAAAGCATAGCTGCAAAATACAGCTATGCTTTCATTAGATTTAATTTGTCGCAATAACCTGATTTATAATTCTTATTCGTATATCTTAGAGGCACATTTCGTAAATCTTTACGATGTCGTCGGGCGTGAGGTCGATGAAGCCGTGGAGGGTTCCACCGAGTTGTTTGCAGGCGTTTTCGGCCATATCACGGAAGTGTTTATCGTCGATGCCGAGGTCAGACAGGCGGCTGTCGAGACCTAAGGTCTTAAAGAAGAAATCCGACAAGGCTTCGATAGCCTTTTCAGCCCCTTCTCGATCGGACAGGCTGTCGTCGAGGCCAAAGACGTTGGTTCCCAGACGCTTAATCTGCCAAGCATTGTCATCGTTCATGACATATTTGAGCCAACGCGGGATGAGGATGGCCAGGCCGTGACCATGGGTAATGTCGTAGACGGCGGACAGTTCGTGTTCCATGCGGTGGCACGACGTCATCTGAGAAACGCCGCCGGCCAAAAAGCCGTTGAGGGCCCACGTCGACGCCCACATGAGGTTGGCTCGGGCTTCGTAGTTATCCGGTTCCTTAAGGGCAATGGGAGCAAATTTCACGACGGTTTTCAGCACTTCGTCCTGGACGCGGTAGATCATGTCCATCCGAGGCTGTCTTGAAAAGTACACCATATCAAAGATATGGGCCATGATATCGACGCTTCCGGAAGCCGTCTGGTAAGCCGGCACGCTGAAGGTGTTGGTCGGGTCGAGGAAGGATACGGCAGGCTGGACAGCCGGCGAAAAGTACGGCAGCTTATCCTTCGTATCGACGTTACTGATGACGGCGCCGGCATTCATTTCAGACCCCGTAGCAGCGATGGTCAGGACCGTCATGAGGGGCAGGGCCTTCGGACTTACGACCTTCTTCATGACCAAATCCCAGCAGTCGTCTGTATCGGCGGCTACCGTGGCTGCCATGACTTTCGAAGCGTCGATGGTCGAACCGCCGCCGACAGCCAGGATGACATCGATGCCTTCTTCCCGGCAAATCTTGACGCCCTTATTGACCGTCGTATGGCGCGGATTCGGTTCGACACCGCCCAGTTCGGAAATGGTCATGCCGGCTTTGGTCAAAACATCGATGACCTTATCGTAAAGGCCGATGCGTTTAATGGATCCGCTGCCATAGACGAGGAGGACTTTTTTGCCAAAAGCCGCCGCTTCTTCACCGAGGTGGGTTAATTGATCTTTCCCAAAGTAAATTTTTGTTTTATTTTGAAATACGAAATCGTTCATCGTAAAACTCCCTTCTTAAAGAATGATTCTATATATATGTAATTCGCCGCCCCCGGCAGAATCCCTTTTTCAAAATCTTAATACATCCCTTTCCTATACGACAATGCAAAACAGGCCGCAAAAAAAGCACGACTGTCTGTCAAGCAGCCGTGCTTTGATATCAGGCTTTATCGAAAAAATATCAGTGTGTCTCTTTCAAATACTGCAAATCACCGAACCAGTACGAAGCCGTCGTACCGCCGTCGATGAGGATGTCGCTGCCGGAGATGAAACGGCCTTTGTGGCTCATGAGAAATTCCGCCAAGTCACCGATTTCATCGGGCGTACCGGCGCGGCCGGCCGGGCTGAGGGACAGCATCTTGCGGTAGCCGTCTTTACGCGGACCGTTCAGTTCGTCCTTAGCCAGGGGCGTAATGACGATACCCGGGCTGATGGAATTGACCGTCGCGCCTCGTTTCCCCCAGTTCGTGGCTTCGGCCATGACCCGCAGGACGTTGCAGCGCTTTGAATACTGATAGGCCTTCAACGTATCTGTGATGGTTTTGAGAAAGGGCAGGTCCAACAGTCCTTCCGTCGGCGTCAGGGCCAGTTGATCCGTTTCTTCCTGAGACAAGGCGCCCAATCGATGGCCGGACTGGGACGAAATGATGATACCCGAACCGCCGGCTTCGATGACCTTGCCGAATTCTTCCAACAGGACCGCCGTGCCGTAGAGGTCTACTTTCAAGATCGTTTCGATCGATGCCTGAGACGGCGATACGCCGGCGGCATTGATGAGAAACTTAATGGCGCCGAACTGCTTGGCATGATCGATGAGGGCCAAAATGGACGAGCGCGACGAAATGTCAACGGCCAGAGTGCTCGTTTTAAAGCCTGTATTTTCTAAAACTGCAGCCGCCCGGTCAGCCTGTCCCTGATTCACATCGGCCAAGACGATGTGACGGCCGCTTCCGACGCGGCGGGCAATGGCCTGGCCGATCTGGCCGGAACCGACTAAGACGACGACTTCCTTTTCATTTGCATTCATCGAGAGATTCCTCCTATATATACAATACATGATAAATCATGGATAGTGGCAGGATGCTGGTTCCTGTCGACATTGGTATTGTACCGAATTCGTCCATTTAACACAATTCGAAATCAAAAGGCGTTCCATTAGTTTTACTTATGTCAAAACTACGGTATAATAGCAGTAACGTTTCAAAAGAAAGGAGTGAGTCCATGCTGTTTCGCCAAATGAAATACTTCATGGCCGTCGTCGACGCCAAGAGCTTTACCGAAGCCTCCTATGCCTTGGAAATTTCCCAATCTGCCGTATCGCAGCAGATCAAGGCCCTCGAAGAGGACTTAGGCGTTCCTTTATTGATTCGCCATCATCGGCATTTTTCCCTGACGCCGGCCGGTGACTATTTCTACCGCCACGGAAAGGAACTGCTTCAAGAAATCGAAGCGTTCAAGGCGGAAACCCGCAGGCAAGGCGAAGATAAAGAGCTGCACCTATCTATCGGCTATCTGAACAACTACGTCGGCAGCGAGCTCTATGAAACGATTGCCGCATTTTCTGCTGATTACCCGGAAGTGACCATCCATATCTTCAATGGAACTCACGAATCCCTGTACTGGGAACTGCGTACGCGAAAAGCCGACTTGGTTCTCAGCGACCAGCGCCGGGCCTTTTCCGACTTATACGAAAATGACATTCTCATAAAGGGTACGGTCTATGCCGAGATATCTCGTCAGAATCCCCGGAGTCAACAGGAATTCCTTACCTTGGAAGACGTGAAGCGCTTCCCCTGCATCCTGGTCACGGCGGAAAATCAGGAAGCGTCAGAAGCTGCCTATTATACCGAGACCCTGGGCTTTGCCGATAATTTTCTCTTTGCCCGTACCATCGAAGAAGCACGGCTCCTCGTGGCCGGCAACCGCGGCTATCTGCCTTTGGAAAGTTTTTCACCGACGCCGCCGTCGGGCACGGCCTCGCGCTGTCTGCCCCTCTATCGAGGCGGCAGTCCCATGATGCGCCATTACTGTCTCTTTTGGCATAAGGACAACAGTACCTACTACGTCGAGGAATTTGCCCGCCTGCTCCACCAGCGGATTAAGGAGTACCAAAAAGGGTAACCCCGCCAAAATATACGTAACGTTGTCGTTCTATTTATGAATTGTTTAAGCTGTCTCTGTACCATAAAGTATCATTACCATTAGGAGGGATCTTATGCTTTCTGCCTTACGGCACCACCGGCGCCTGGTATTCGTTTTTTTCCTGCTGGCCGCCGCTTTTCTCTACTTCGCCCACATCGACTCGTACCATCTCATCGAGCTCGACGAGGGCCGCTACCATCGTATTCCCATGGAAATGGTCCTGTCCGGCGACTATCTGACACCCCATTTCAATTACATGCCCTACTTTGAAAAACCGATCTTCCAGTATTGGGTGACGGCCCTGGCTATGAAACTCTTCGGCTTTAAGGAATTTACAGGCCGCGTCCTGCCGGCCTTGACCGGTTTTGGAAACGTCATCTTAGCCTACGTCCTGGGCCGAACCATGTACAACGGACGAACGGGCCTCATGGCCGCCATCATCCTGGCTACGTCGGCACTCCAGCTCATCGTCGCCTCCATCGGAGTCCTCGACATGGCCCTGACCTTTTTCGTCGACGCCTGCCTGGTCACCTTTTATCTCTTTGAAAGGACGGAAGAGAAGAAATATCTCCTCCTCTTCTATGCTTCCATGGGGCTTGGCATGCTGACCAAGGGGCTCATTGCCATCGCCTTTCCCGTGGGCATCCTCTTTTGGTATGCCCTGTGCACGCGGCGGCCGCGGCTCTTTTTAAAACTTTTCTACGTGCCCGGAATCCTGCTCTTCCTGGCGATTTCCGTCCCTTGGTACTACCTCGTATCGAAAGCCAACCCGGATTTCTTCTATTTCTTCTTCATCCGCGAACACTTCCTTCGCTTTGCCACCAAGATGCACGAACGCTTCCATCCTTGGTACTACTTCGTCCCGGTCCTCATTGCCGGTCTCATGCCCTGGACGGGCTTTCTGGCGACCTTTTTCAGTAAAAAAGGCATCTTCCGCGCGCCGGGCACGCTGCGTCACAAACAGGATCTCATCCTCCTGTCCTTGTGGGCCGGCCTGATCTACGTCTTTTACAGCATTTCCGATTCCAAACTGCCGACGTATATCCTGCCCTGCTGGCTGCCCTTATCGGTCCTCTTGGCAGCTTCCCTGGAACGGTGCCGCCGCGAAAAATCCTGGCTCGGCCACAGTTTCCTCATCAACTCCCTGCTCTGCCTCCTCTTTACGGCAGCCGGCGTCGTCTACCTCATGCACACCGATTTTCTGACGATTGCCGACTTCTTCAGTCACGGCGGCCTGCTCATCGCCTCCCTCCTCATCGGGACGGCAGCCGCAGCCTGGTCGTGGCACAAGCGGCGAAGCTTCCTTTCGGTGTTCGTCATCCTCACCATCATGGCCTATGGCTTCGGCCTCGGTGCCCATCAGATTCAAGGCCAGATCCACGACCACCAGACGGCCTATACGGTCAGTCAGGATATTAAAAAGCTGAACGTACCGGACAGTACGCCCATCATCATGTACGGCTACTTCATCCCGGGCCTGGTCTATTACCTCGACCGTCCCATTGCCACGGGCAACTTCATGGGCGAATTGAACTTCGGCATCCATCACACGGAGCGGACGGGCATGTACTATGGCAGCAACGAATTGTATGCCCTCTGGAACAGCGATAAGCCGGCCGTCATCGTCGTCGAAAAGAAATACTTGGAAGAAGCCCTGCGCGTCGTCGGAACACCTCCGGCTCGGCGCATTACCGACGAAGACTACACGGTTCTCTTAAACGGCCCTGCCGCTCAGGACGCGGCTCGATAAAGAGCTGTATCGCAGCATCGATACTTGAAATAATCCGCTAAACAACAAGATACACAAAAACCAGCACCATGACGACAACCATCGCCATGGTGCTGGTTTTCTTATCGGTGAAAATCCCGAGGCAAGGATTCTATGTCAGTTGTTCTTTGAAAAAATCGGCAACCGCCCGGGCTGCCCCGTCTGTATCGTGACTGAAGACATGGTCTTCGCCGTCGATGAGATGGAGTTGGCCGTTAAAGTAGATGCGCTGATAACGCTGGCTGTACGTATAAGGGGCAATGACGTCACCCGTGCCGTGGATCATGTAGGCCGGGCCCTGATACTGGGACGCCGTTTCATAAATGGGAAGGGTCTGAGCCGTTTTGACATAGTTGGCTCCGACCTGATAATCCCGTACCTTGATGGTTTCCGACGGATTGAGGGGATCGTAGTGAATCCCAAAAAGCTGGCCGCGAATGGCATCCTCCCGAAGGACGGCGGCCGGCGCCATGAGGGCCAGGGCTTTCACCTTCTGTGTCCCCAGTTCGCCGGCCGTCATACTGGCAACGACGCCGCCTTGAGAGTGACCGGCCAGGGCGATTCCCGTCACGCCGGGAAGCTTACCGGCATAGTCATAGACGGCTTTGGTGTCTTCGATTTCGTTGAGGACGGTCATATCTTGGAATCGTCCTTCGCTCTTCCCATGACCGTTAAAATCGAAGCGGATGGACGCAATGCCGTCTTTTTCTAAGTCATCGGCGAGTTTCGTCAGAAGGGGCCGCTCCTTATTCCCCATGAAGCCGTGCATGATGATGACTAAAGGATATTCGCTCTTTCCGTCAGGCCGCTGAAGGACAGCCGACAGTTTTCCGTGATCGCCGTCAATGGTGACGTCTTGGGACTGAGCGGCACCGACACCGGTCCCCATAGAGAAGAGGCCCAAGGTCAGTAAAGAAAGGCCCAACAGTCGTTTAAAATGACGCATAACAAAACCTCCTAACGATAGGATACTACCATCTGATATTGTATTATCATTGTACCGCCTCTCCGCAATCATGTCAATAATTACATATTAAAGATAATGAAATTCCAATACTGAAAAACGACCCTCCAACGAAGTACGCCACACACCCTCAATGCCGTATGCCGATGGAATCCGTCGACATGTCTCAATCCCGCAACGCCCCAACGGGCCAAGCGAATCGAGAAAGGATACGTGCAAGAAAGACACTCCGTCACGAAAAAAGAGAGCCGTCTAAAAAGACAACTCCCTTTTGTATGTGAATGACATCTAGCGTTAAGCCGGCTCCTCACTTCTGGCATGTCGGGCAGTAATGGGTGCCGCGGCCGTTTAGTTTTACGTATTCAATAGTCGTGCCGCAGACCGTACACGGCGTCCCTTCGCGGCCGTAGACGCGGAGGTTTTCCTGGTTCTGCCCTTCTTTGCCATTGCCGCTGATGAAATTCCGTATCGTCGTACCGCCGTGTGCGAGGCCTTCTTGGAGAACAGCCGTGATAGCCTCATGGAGTTTCACCGCTTCTTTTTTCGTAACCTTACAGCCTCGGCGCAGGGGACGGATTCCGGCGCGGAACAGGGCTTCGTCGACGTAAATATTGCCGATGCCGGCCACCTTGGTCTGGTCGAGAAGGACCGTCTTTACCGGCCGGCGCGTTTCCTTTAAGAAACGATACAAGCCCTCTGCTGTAAAAGCCGGACTGATGGCATCGGGACCGAGGTTGTCATAGCCTTTGATCCCCGTCGGTCCTTCTGTCGGTACGAGCCATAAACAGCCCAAGGTTCGGATATCGCGATACAGGAGTCGGCCTTCCGTCAGAGAAAAGACGACGTGAACGGCCCGTCCGGCATACTCTCCAGGCATAGCTTCATAGAGGAGGCTGCCCGTCATCCGAAGGTGCACCAAGACCGACCAAGGGCCGCTGCAGCGGAGAAAAAGGTATTTTCCACGGCGGCTGACGCCTTCGATTTCCGTTCCGGTCAGGGACGAAACGAAATTTTCTGCCGTCGTATTGCGGATGAGCCGCGGCAGGGATACGTCGACGGCCGTGATGACCTTGTGCTGTACCTTCTTTTCGATGAAGGAGCGTATCGTTTCTACTTCCGGCAATTCCGGCATAAACTCACCTACTTCGCTTCTTCCCAGTTAGCGCCGCTGTGAATGTCTACGACGAGGGGAACGGAAAGGTCGACGATGTGTTCCATCGTATCTTTTAAAAGTTTTTCAATTTCCTCTTTTTCGCCAGCCGGCACTTCTAAGACCAGTTCGTCATGGACTTGGACCAAGAGCTTGCTTTTCAGCTTCCGCTTTTCCAGCTCATCTTGGACGGCGTTCATAGCCAACTTGATGATGTCGGCGGCACTGCCTTGGATGGGCGTGTTCATGGCCGTCCGTTCGGCAAAGGAACGGCGCGTGAAATTCTTGCTGTTGATGTCCGGCAGGGCCCGGCGGCGTCCGAACATGGTGACGGCCATACCGCTCTGTTTCGCCGATTCGATGAGGCCGTTCATATAATCGTGAATCGTACTGTAGCGGGCAAAGTAGGAATCGATATAATCCTTAGCTTTCTGACGGGAAATGGAAATGTTACGAGCCAGGCCGAAGTCACTGATGCCGTAAATGATGCCGAAGTTGACGGCCTTGGCGTGAGACCGTTCTTCCGGCGTAACTTCATCCCAGGGAATGCCGAAGACTTCCGACGCCGTCCGGCGGTGGATATCCTGCCCTTTCTGGAAGCCGTCGATCATGGTCGGGTCCTGAGAGAGATGAGCCAAAAGGCGCAGCTCAATCTGCGAGTAGTCGCCCGATACGATATAGTCATAGCCCTTGCCGGGAATGAAGATGGACCGTATCTTGCGGCCCTGTTCAGTCCGGATGGGGATATTCTGCAAGTTGGGATCGGAACTGCTGAGACGGCCCGTTGCCGTCACCATTTGGTTGAAATGGGTATGGATACGTCCTGTTTCCGAAGAAATGAGCGGTTCCAGCCCGTCGAGATAGGTCGAGATGAGCTTCTTCAAGGCCCGGAAGCGGAGGATCTTATCAATCATGGGATGCTTATCTAAAAGGGCATCGAGGACGGAACTGTCCGTAGAATAACCGGTCTTGGTCTTTTTAATGACCGGCAGCTTCAATTTTTCAAAGAGGATGACGCCGAGCTGTTTCGGTGAGCTGATGTTAAACGTTTCGCCGGCGTCGTCGTAAATAGCTTCTTCCAAGGCATCGGCCTGGGTCGATAACTCGCTCTTCATAGCCATGAGCCGTTCCGTATCGACAGTAAAGCCGTTCATTTCCATGACTGCCAGGGTACGGACCAGAGGTTCTTCGATGGAATCGTAGAGGTCGGTCAGATTCCCTTCTTTCAGTTGTGCTTCAACTTTCGGCCAAACGGCAAGGGCAAAGGCGGCATCACTGACCAGCCGCTGCACATCGTCATCAGCCGGTTCCTGAAGGCTGACGTCGAAGGTTTCTGAAATATAGGTCAGGCCGTAAGACGTCCGCGTCGGATCCAAAAGGTAGGCTGCCAGGATGATGTCCTTTAAAGGCAGTCGACCCGAAGTCACGGCGGAAACGGCCTTGATAAGATTTTTTCCATCAGCCGTAATGACGGCTTTAGCTTCCGGCAACACGGTGAGGTAGGCTGCATAGTCCCCCTGAGGTACGGTAAAAGCCCCCTCTTCCGTCGCCATGGCAAGGCCCGTAATCCCCGGAACGGGCTGATGATCGTCAAATTCGGCGGCTACGGCAACGATTTTCCCCTTCAAGCTTTCAGTCGGCGGCGCATCGACGGCCGTGACTGCAGCTTCTTCGGACTCCGTTCCTGTGCTGAGGTGAGAAAAGCGGTCAAAGGCGGCAAATCGTTCCAAGAGATTGCGGAAGCCCAGGCTTTTAAAGAGTTCAGCTACGTCAGCCTGACGAGGCTGGGGCTGGAACTGGTCGATGGTATAGGTCAGGTCGAGGTCGCAGCGAATGGTCGCCAAATCTTTGGACAAGAGGGCCTTATCCTTATTGTCGGCCAATTTTTCCTGAAGCTTCTTCCCTTTCACCTCGTCGAGGTGTTCATAGACGCCGGCGACGCTGCTGAATTGGGAGATGAGCTTCAAGGCCGTTTTTTCGCCGACACCGGGGACGCCGGGGATGTTGTCGGCCGTATCGCCCATGAGGGCCTTCATTTCGATGACCTGAGCCGGCGTATAGCCGTATTCTGCTTCCATAACGGCCGGCGTGACAGCCAGCATCTGGGTAATGCCCTTCTTGGTCAGATAGACTGTAACGTCGTCAGTGACTAACTGGAGGGCATCGCGGTCACCGGTAACGACGTCGACGGCATAGCCTTCAGCGGCCATGTTTTTCGCAAGGGTACCGATGATGTCATCCCCTTCATAGCCTTCCTGTTCGAGGACGGAGATACCCAGGCAGTCGAGGACTTCGCGGATCAAGGCGAACTGAGGGCGCAGGTCGTCGGGCGCTTCCTTACGGGTCGCCTTATAGCCGTCATACAAGTCGTTGCGGAAGGTGTACTTTCCCTTGTCGAAGGCGACGGCGACGTACTGCGGATCGAGTTCGCTGTAAAGCTTCAATAACATATTCAAAAAACCATAGACGGCATTGGTCGGCCGTCCCTGAGGATCACTCAGATGGGGAATGGCAAAAAAAGCCCGATAGAGCAGGCTGCTGCCGTCGATGATGACGATATTCTCTTTCATACTCTAATTGGCCCTTTCTTTAATATATAGTCTAGCGGTGCAGGATGGAGCTCAGGATGCTGTACAGGCAGTAGATGACAAAGATGCCGAGCAGATAAGGCATGGCCATGACGATGAGTCCCAAGGCACCGATGATGACGGCGACGACGCAGAAGACGATGACGCCGATGGCTAATTTTACGCGCCATGACAGACCGCTGGTCACGATATGGATTCGCTGCTGCTGCGCGTTCTGCTGTTCCCGCAGCCGTTCTTCATAAAGGGACTGCTGGTCGTGGACCGTACCGTCTTCATCAATGGTCGGTCCGCTGAAGTTGTCTCGTTCGTGATCCGAGAGAATTTTGGGATCTTCTGAATTCATAACGTAATACTCCTATCTTTAGTAATTTCTGTTTTTCATACGGCGTTCAATATCGCGTTTGGCTTCTTTTTCAGCCAAGGCCTGGCGTTTATCGTACAGTTTCTTCCCTGTCGCTAAGGCCACGGTTACCTTGACCTTCCCCTTCTTAAAATAGAGATTGAGGGGAATGAGGGTATAGCCTTTTTCCTGGATCTTGCCCAACAATTTGATGATTTCATACTTGTGGAGCAAGAGCTTCCGCGTCCGCAGCGGGTCATGGTTAAAGCGATTTCCCTGTTCGTACGGGCTGATATGCATCCCTAAGAGCAGGACTTCGCCGTTTTCAATGCGGCAGAAGCTGTCTTTCAAATTGACCTTGCCCTGGCGCAGGGATTTGACTTCTGTACCGGTCAGGGCGATGCCGGCTTCATACGTTTCATGAATAAAATAATCGTGACGGGCCTTGCGGTTATCCGAAATATATTTCACACCTTTAGTCGGTGATGTTGACACTAGTGATTCCTCCTACTTCTTACTCTTTTTATTGCGGCGCACTTTGGTATTCTTGCCTTTGCGGTCGTTTTTACGGCTGTTCTTCTTATCCTTGCGGATTTTCTTATCCTTCTTTTTATCTTTCTTCGAGCCGCCTGCGCCGGCGAACCAATTGCGCTTGGTCTTGCCTTCCTTGTTGTCGCTGCTCTTTCGTTTATGGCGCCGTTCACTGCTGGCGGCCATCAACTTCTGGACGTCTTCCAGCGATTCATAGCGGCCGGGAACGAAGTCGATTTCTCCTTTTTCGACGTTGACCTGAGCCAAGGTGACTTCCATGGCGTCGCCGAGACGATAAATCTTACCGCCGAACTGACCTCGAAGCGTATAAGACGTTTCGTCGAATTCGTAGGCATCATCGGTCAACAGGGAAATGTGGATCAAACCTTCGATACCGTTTTCGAGGCCTACAAAGAGACCAAAGGACGTGATCCCTGTGACATGGGCTTCGAAAGGCTGGCCGATGAAGGGCAGCATGTACTGGCATTTCTTGAGGTCGTCCGTTTCCCGTTCGGCTTCAACGGCAATGCGTTCCCGCGAGCTGGCCTGATTGGCGGCCATGGTGTGGAAAGACAAGGACTGCTGCGCTTCTTCTTCCCGCAGTTTGCCGCGGCGCTGATACTGGCGAATGAGGCGGTGGACCATGAGGTCAGGGTAGCGGCGGATCGGCGACGTAAAGTGGGTATAGCAATCCGAGGCCAGGCCGAAGTGGCCGGCGTTGGCCGTAGCGTACCGGGCCTGCTGCATGGAGCGCAGGGCGATGGTCTGAACGACGGCGGCTTCATCGGTGCCCTTAGTCGTTTCCAGCAGTTTTTGGAAATCAGCCGGTTTGACGTGTTCCGAATCGGGTACGGGCAGGTTGAAGCTCGACAGAACGGTGCGCATCATATCCAGCCGTTCCGGTTCGGGAATTTCATGGATTCGGTAGACCGACGGGTTATCGCTGTCGCGGAGATAGCAAGAGACGGTTTCGTTGGCAATGAGCATGCTTTCTTCGACGATCTGTTCGGCCAGGGTCCGTTCCCGCTTTTCTAAGCGAAGGGGCACGCCTTCCGGGTCGAGGATGACCTTGTATTCCGGGAAATCAAAGTCGATGGCCCCGCGGCGAAGGCGCATATTCTTTAAGATTGCCGACAGTTCCTGCAAATCCCGGAGCATGGGCATGAAGGGCTGCAAATCCTCAGGGATGATGCCGTCGACCAGGGCTTTTCGGACTTCGACGTAGTTACAGCGGCGCTTGACGCGGATGACAGCCGGTCCGATGTCAGATTTGACGACCTTGCCCTTATCATCGATTTCCATGACACAGGTCATGGAATATCGGTCTTCCCCGGCGTTGAGGCTGCAAATACCGTTGGACAGGACTTCCGGCAGCATGGGGATGACCCGGTCGACGAGGTAGACACTGGTGCCCCGATTATAGGCTTCTTCATCGATGGCCGAGTGAGGACGGACGTAGTAGCTGACGTCGGCAATGTAGACGCCCAGGCGGAAATGACCGTTGGGCAGTTTTACGACGTCGATGGCATCATCAAGGTCTTTGGCATCTTCACTGTCAATCGTAATGAGCTGACGGTCGCGGTAGTCGCGGCGGCCGTCTTCGAGGACGACGGTCTGGTCGATGGCATCGGCTTCGGCCGTTACCTCTTCCGGAAAGGCAAACGGCAGGCCGTGGCGGGCCATGATAACCTTGATGTCGAGGTCGCGGTCGCCGTTATAGCCGAGAACTTCCGTCACTTCCCCTTCGGCCTTGCGATTCCGTGTCGGCCATTTGGTAATCGTCACCAAGACGCGGGCACTGCTGCGGGCATTGCCCGTTTTATCGAGAGGAATGTAGATATCTTCACGAATCCGTTCATCATCAGGCTTTACAAAAGCGCTGTGTTTTTCCAATTGGAAGGTACCGACTAAGGTCTGGTTAGCTCGTTCGACGATGGAAATGATTTCCCCTTCCTGCTTGTGGCGGCCGTTCCCGGCATGGATGATACGGACCGTGACCTTGTCGTTATTCATGGCCGTGTTGCGGTTCTGCTCGGAAATATAGACGTCCTCCGTCAGATCTTCGCTGATGACAAAACCAAAGGTCGGCGTGTATCCCTTATAGATACCGGTAATTTCCTGCGGCGTTTTGGCAGCAATATATCGATCGCCTGTAATTCTCATGAGCTTCTCACTCCTCACCAATTCATCAAATGTTTCAAATACGTCAGCTAATCTTGCACCGGCAATGCCGAGCTGTTCGGCACAGTCTTCGACGGTCGCCCCTTCGGGGGCCATGGCAGTACATATATTTATTATATCATGAGCCAGCTTTAAATCCATAGTGCTCCTCCCGACATGTCCGCTTATAAAAAAGAGCCGCCGCATATGCGACAGCCCTCATTAGTTTCATTAAAAGGTATGCATCAATCTGCCCAACACGAAGGTACAGACGGCAAACAATACCGATAAGATGATAGTCATTTTGGAAAGCAAGGCATCCATGCCGCGGGCACGACTGCCAAACAGGTCGTCGGCACCGCCGCCAAAGCCTGCACCCATCCCCTGGGTCTTGCTCTTCTGCGCTACGACAACACCGATGATGAGCAGTGCCAAAATGACAACGATGATTTCTAATGCAGTGATCACGTTAATCCTCCTCACACAATGACGCTAACAGTATTATTGTACACTTATTTAGCCTTTCTATCAATAGTTGATTTCGGCTCTTTCTCAATCTTTTCTGTTCCTTCCTCTTCATTGCGTGTTTCCAAATAGTGCTCCAATTTGCGTTTGACCCGTTGGAGGGCATTATCGATGGATTTTACGTGACGATGGAGTTCCCGTGACATTTCATTATACGATTTCCCGTCTAAATAGGCCGTCAAGACGTTCCATTCCAGATCACTGAGGATTTCGTTCATCTTCATCTCAATGTCGTTGAATTCTTCCCGTCCGATGATGAGCTCTTCCGGGTCGCTGACGCGAATGCCCGACAAGATATCCTGAAGGGTCCGGTCGGAATCTTCATCATAGATGGGCTTATTGAGGGATACGTAAGAATTGAGAGGTATGTGTTTCTGCCGCGTCGCCGTCTTAATGGCCGTAATGATCTGCCGGGTAATGCACAGTTCGGCAAAGGCCCGAAAGGACGACAATTTATCACCGCGAAAATCCCGCGTCGCCTTATAAAGGCCGATCATTCCTTCCTGGATGATGTCATCCCGGTCGGCACCGACAAGAAAGTAGGCGCGAGCCTTCGATTTTACAAAGTTACGGTACTTGTGGACGATATAATCGGTAGCCTGCCCGTCCTTTTCGGACTGGGCAATCCTGACGATTTCTTCATCACTCATGCCTGCAAAGCGGTCATTTTTTTCAGTTTCATGAGACGCTGCCTGCATTATCGTCACCTCACTTATTTGATGGTATTCGCCTGACGCTGGCGCACGACTTCATACATGAGCAGTGCCGCTGCTACGGAGGCGTTTAAAGAATTGACGTGGCCAAACATGGGAATTTGGACCAGGACGTCACAGGTCTCCTTGACCAAATGAGAAATCCCCCGTCCTTCACTTCCGATGACCAGGACGACGGGATCGGTCAAAGAGCTGTGGAAGTAATCGGTTTCCCCCTCCATATCGGCGCCGATAACCCAAAACCCCCGTTTTTTGAGTTGTTTCAGCGTCTGGGAAATGTTCCCTATCTGCACCAGCGGCAGGTATTCGATGGCCCCGGCCGACGTCTTGCCCACCGTTTCATTGATCGGTGCGGACCGGCGTTTCGGCAAGAGGACGGCATCGGCACCGGCACATTCGGCGGTCCGGATGATGGCCCCTACGTTGTGGACGTCTTCCAAGCCGTCGAGGAGAACCAAAAAGGGAACCTTGCCCTTTTCATCGGCGGCGATGAGGATGTCCGTGAGGTCGGCATATTCAACGGCTTTGGCAAAGGCCACGACGCCTTGGTGACGGTTATCCGGCGCCAGGCGGTTCAAGACCTTTAACGGCGTCTCTTCGACGAGGATATCCGCCTCGGCTGCCAAGTCACGAATCCGCTGCAAGGGCTTCGTTTCATTGCCCGACGTGACGTATATCTTGGTAATGGACCGGCCGGCCTTCAAGGCTTCGGTGACGCTGTTGCGGCCGATGATCAGTGTATCCGCGCTCATTCCTTACCTCCTCTGGTTTGGCTGCAGTAAGCCTTTGTTTCTTCATAAATCTGTTCCATGATCTCAGCCAACCGTTGTTCCTGCCCGGCCATGACTAAAAAGCCGACTAATGCTTCAAGGGCCGTACTGTCATGGTATTCGGCAACGGTAGCACTTTTAGGCGCCATAGTATGGGCGTTCCGCGCCCTTTGACAGACGCTTTTTTCTTCTTCTGTGAGGCTATCGCGAAGGCGGCGGTAGACCCAGGCCTGGGCCTTAGCCGACACGAATTCCGCAGCCAGGCCGTGGAGGACCTGTACCTGGGGAATCCCCGTTTCCACCAGGCGCTTGCGCAGGGTCAGGGCATAATAAGCGTCGCCGACGAAGGCCAGGTTGATGGAATCGAGACGGGCGGCATCGCTTTCAGGGACATCGAGGCGCTTGCCTTCGGCAAAGGCCTCGTAGGCCCGTTTTTTTAAGGCTTGGAGTTGTTTGAATTTCACTTTTTCCAGCGTGCTCCCTGGGGAGAATCTTCGATGGTGATGCCGAGGGCGGCCAGTTTATTGCGGATGGCGTCGGCCAGGGCAAACTGTTTCTGAACGCGGCATTCCTGACGGATGTCGAGGATGACCTGCATCAAATCGTCGTAGTCCTTGCTGCTGGCATTGGCTTTCTGGCCTTCCCAGCGTTCTTCCAGGATGCCGAGGATATCCGTAAAGGTCTTGAAGATTCGTTTTACTTCCGACATAATCGCCGAATCGACGGGAACGTTGTTGGTGACGACGGCATTTTTATAGATATTGACGTTCTTCGCCAAGTCGAACATGGCAGCACTGGCAAGTGCCGTATTGAAATCGTCGCACATGGCCGTTTCAAAGTCGTCTTCGTCCTTCTTAGCTGCCGCCAAGAGCTGTTCGGCTTCGGTCGATTTGCTGCCGGCCGGCATTTCCATGAGTTCCAAGACGTTGTCGATGGCCGTGCCCAAGCGTTCCAGGCTGCGCGTCATTTCGTCCAGGCGTTCATCGCTGAAGTCCAAGGGGCTGCGATAGTGGTTGGAAATGAGGAAGAAGCGCAGGGCATCGGGGCTGTAATGAGCCAGGACGTCTTTTACCAGGAAGAAGTTATTCAAGGACTTACTCATCTTTTCCGAGTTGATCGTAATGAACCCGTTGTGCAGCCAGTATTTAACCATCGGTTTCTTGCCGGTGTAGGCTTCGGACTGGGCAATTTCATTTTCATGATGCGGGAAAATGAGGTCGCTGCCGCCGCCGTGGAAGTCAAAGGTATCGCCGAGGTACTTATGGCTCATGGCCGAGCATTCGATGTGCCAGCCCGGACGGCCTTTGCCCCAAGGGCTGTCCCATGCCGGTTCGCCCGGTTTAGCACCCTTCCAGAGGGCAAAGTCCATGGGATTATGTTTGCGGTCGTCGACTTCGATGCGGGCGCCGGCTTCCATGTCATCGAGGCTGCGGCCGCTCAATTCACCGTAGTCGTCAAATTTTTCGACACTGTAATAGACGTCATTGTCGATGACGTAGGCATCGCCCTTATCGACCAGGCCCTTTACCATTTCAATGATGTCATCCATATGTTCCGAAACGCGGGGATAACGGTCAGCCCGACGGATATGGAGCTTATCCATGACATCGAAGTAGGCCGCAATGTAGCGGTTGGAAATCGTATCCCAGCTGACGCCTTCCCCGTTGGCAGCGTTGATGATCTTGTCATCGACGTCGGTGAAATTCTGGATATGCGTGACTTCGTAGCCGAGGTGTTCCAGGTAGCGCTGGATGACGTCCCAGGTTACGAAGGGACGGGCATTCCCCATGTGGGAATGGTTATACGGCGTAATGCCACAGACATACATTTTGACCTGGCCCGGCGTGACGGGAACGAAGGTCTCCTTTTTACGAGTCAGCGTATTGTATACTTTCAGTTCTCTCATACTGTTACCCCCCTGAAAATTAAACCAAAAAAGCCACCATCCCTTATGACAGAGACGGTGGCCCGCGGTTCCACTCTGTTTTTACGGCACAGCCGTAATCTTTACTGCGCAGTAACGGGCGCACCCGGACCGGATTACTCCATTCACCCGGCCTGCTCACAAAGGCAGCGTTGCAGTCTTATGACCTGAAAAAGCTCTCAGCCACGGCTTTTTCTCTCTGGCGGATGCCACTGCAACTCATTTTGCTCATCGCAGATGCGTATTCAAACATACTATTTGATACATGTTATTAATTAATATGTACGTATATAGTACCCAATAATCACTTATCTGTCAAGATATAATCATTATTATTTATCAAGGACGGCACTCAGGCGATTCAAAACTTTTTCGCGGCCCATGAGGGCGACGATGACGTTCAAATCGGGACCGTGCATGACGCCCGTAATGGCCACGCGGATCGGCATGTAGACGAATTTCCCCTTCACCTTGAGTCCCTTTTGAATCTTTTTGAACAAGGGCTGTACCGTATCGGCCGTGACTTCATCAAGGGCCGTCAGTTCATCGCGGAACATGGACAGGACGGCCGGGGCTGTTTCTTCGGCGAGGACGGCTGCCGTTTCTTCGTTTTCCGGGGCATAGTCTTCGGTGAAGAAAACCTTGGCGGCATCGACGATCTGAGCGCCGTACTGGACGTGTTCGCGCATGGCGGCACAGACAGCTTTCAGCCAATCGGCTTCGGCCTGATTCGGATTTTCACTGGCATAACCGGCCTTCTGGAGGTGCGGCAGGCACAAGGTATAGAGCTGATCTTCATCGAGTTCTTTCATGTAATGGAAGTTGATCCAGTTCAATTTTTCAATATCGAAGACAGCCGGATTCTTAGCCACGCGGCTCAGGGAGAACTGTTCGTTCAATTCGTCGCGGCTGAAGATTTCCTGGTCGCTGTCCGGCGTCCAACCGAGGAGAGCCAGGAAGTTTACCAGGGCGTCAGGCAGATAGCCCATATCGCGGTACTGCTGAACAGAAGTGGCGCCGTGGCGCTTACTCATCTTCTTCTTGTCGGCGCCGAGGATCAGCGATACGTGGGCAAACTGCGGGGCTTCAAAGCCAAGCGCTTTATAGATGACCAGCTGACGCGGCGTATTCGACAAGTGTTCTTCAGCACGGATGACATGGGTAATGTGCATCAGGGCATCGTCGAGGACGACACAGTAGTTGTAGACCGGAATGCCGTCGGATTTGACGATGACGAAGTCGCCGACGTTGTTGGAGTCGAAGGACACGTGGCCTCGGACCAGGTCGTCGAGTTCAATGGTTTCATTTTTCGGCGTCTTGATGCGAATGACATGAGGACGCCCTTCTTTTAAATACTGTTCGACCGTTTCTTTCGGAAGATCGGCGCATTTTCCCGAGTATACCGGCGTTTCGCCCTTAGCCAGCTGGGCGTTCTTTTCGGCTTCCAATTCTTCCGGCGTGCAGAAACAGTAGTAGGCTTTGCCTTCAGCCAAGAGCTTATCTGTATATTTCTGATAAATGTCCAGGCGTTCGGTCTGGCGATACGGGCCGTCGGCACCGCCGACATCGATACCTTCATCCCAGGTAATGCCCAGCCATTTCAAAGCTTCTTTAATATTTTCTTCCGATTCGGACGTCGAACGTTTGCGGTCCGTATCTTCGATGCGGACGACGAACTTGCCGTTCGTGTGTTTAGCGACAAGGTAGTTGAACAGTGCCGAACGGGCGCCGCCGATATGGAACGGTCCCGTCGGACTCGGAGCAAAACGAACGCGTACTTCCTGTGACATAAAAAATTCCTCCTAAATACATACTTATAGGTACGATTGATAGCTTAGGATCATGGCCGCCGCTTGAGCTGCCATGCCTTCTTCCCGGCCGACGAATCCTAATTTTTCGGTCGTCGTCGCTTTGACGGAAACGGCCGACTTAGAAATCCGCAGGGCCTCGGCAATATTTTCAATCATCTGCGGCACAAAGGGTTTGATTTTAGGCTGCTGTGCCAACAGCGTTACGTCAAGATTGACGATGCGGCAGCACTTTTCCTGCAAGAGATGGCGGACCTTAGAGAGCAGCACCAGGCTGGAAATGTCTTTAAAGGTCTCATCTGTATCGGGAAAATAGGTCCCGATATCACGAAGCCCTGCCGCGCCTAATAAGGCATCCATGACGGCGTGAATAAGGACGTCGGCATCGGAGTGGCCTTCAAGGCCCCGATCAAAGGGAATCTCGACGCCGCCGAGAATGAGCGGCCGCCCTTTGATCAGGCGGTGGACATCGTAACCGGTGCCGATGCGCTGGACCTCCCTCCCTTTCAAATACAGGGACAGGATGGGAATGTCGTCGCGGGTCGTCACCTTACGGTTCTTATCGCTGCCTTCAAGGATGACGACGGGTACGCCCATGGCCTCGACGAGGGACGAGTCGTCCGTCGCCTTGAGTCCTTTCAGCCGCGCCTGTTTATGGGCTTCCATCAATAAGTCCCGATGGAAGATCTGCGGCGTCTGGGCCGCCACTAAGCGGCTGCGGTTCAGCGTATGGAGCCGGCCGTCGTCACCGCGAACTTTAATGGTATCCTTTAAGGGAATCCCGTAGATGGCGGCCCGAGCCGTTTCCATCATGACCGCTCCCTGATCATACCAATCAGGCGGCGCAAAGGGACGGGCTCCGTCGTGGACCATGACGACATCCATATCGGAGCCGACGGCCAAGAGCCCGTTATACACCGAATCCTCTCGTTCCGCCCCGCCTAAGGTATAGCGCACAGGCTGAATGGGATGGAGATCATCGACGATACGGCGGATCTCCTTGGTATCGATGCGGGAATGGACGATGACCACTTCATGGACCGAGCGGGCTGCGAAGATGTTCCGCAGGGTATGGGTCAGGACAGGTTCGCCGCACAGCGGATAAAAGAGCTTATTCCGCTCGTAACCGAAGCGGCTCCCCGTGCCTGCGGCTACCACGATGACAGATACTTTCACACATTTCACCTACTCATTTGCGATTTTTACAAATATCATGCGGCCGGCAGACGTCTGCAGGACAGACGTAACCGTAACCGGCATAGTCGAGCCGATATATTTCTGACCGTCTTCGACGACGATCATCGTACCGTCGTCGAGGTAAGCAACACCTTGGTTTTCTTCCTTGCCGGCCTTGACGATGAGAACATTCATCTGCTCACCGGGAACGCGGGCCGGTTTCAACGCGTTGGCTAAATCGTTGATGTTGAGGACGGCGACGCCTTGAAGGCCGGCAACCTTATTCAGGTTGTAGTCGTTGGTGACGACCTTGGCATTGATTTTACGGCCCAGGCGGACGAGCTTGGAGTCGACGCCCTGGACGTCGTCAAAATCGTCATTGATGATGCGTACTTCGACGTAGTTGTCTTCCTGCATCTGCTTTAAGATATCGAGGCCGCGGCGTCCCTTATTGCGCTTCAATAAGTCCGACGAATCGGCAATGAGCTGGAGCTCTTCCAAAACGAATACCGGCACCAAGAGCGGTCCTTCGAGAAAACCGG
Organism: Megasphaera massiliensis; assembly: GCF_036305205.1. Classification (NCBI taxonomy): domain Bacteria; kingdom Bacillati; phylum Bacillota; class Negativicutes; order Veillonellales; family Veillonellaceae; genus Megasphaera; species Megasphaera massiliensis. The sequence continues at coordinate 35,102 of NZ_JAXIXE010000038.1, read as the reverse complement.
TGCTGCAGATCTCGGCGATGCGGCCGTCGATGATGGCACTCGTATCGAGGAGCTTCCCGGAAAATTCCAGTTCCCTGCGCTTGTGCTCCTTGTTCGGACGACCCAGACGCAGGTTGCCGACGAGGGCAATGATTTCACTCTTCTTGCGGACGGCAATGCTCATGCCGGCATACCCAAAGACGATATTGAATACAATCGGTCCGTAAGCGCCAATAATCGGCAGTCGAGCGAAGGCCAATCCAATTAAATTTGCAATGATAAGTCCAAAAAGCAAACCTAACGTCCCGACGATGATATCCTGGCTTTCAAAATCATTAAGACCCAATTCGATACGATGAATGGCTGCCCAAATGAGGCGCAGCGCAAAAGGCGAAATGCCGTAGCCCACGAGGGCCCCGAGAATGATGCCGACAATATAAGTCATGACGGCCATGATGGTCGTCCCAAAAATACTGCCGTGGAAAAATTCCCCTTCGATTTCTGCACTGATAAACGGCGTCCCGATAAGCTGGTCGGCAATCATGACAAAAATGACGACCATGATCAGGATGATGACGCCTTTCATGATATTATCAGCTACAATGCGGGCATTAAACTTCTTCGGTTTCCGTTCTTTATAGTCTGAACCCGTTTTATCTTCCATACGTAAAAAGACACCTCTCTCTCCACATCTCAACTGTAACTACACTAGTTTACCACATTTCCGGACAATGTACCACAATTGCCCCGTAAAGTTTTTGGTTCTGAAGGCAGGCGGCACCTGGCTCGACCGTTTCACTGCCTTCAAAGGTTAAAAGGTAACGCCAAAAATGCCATGACGACCCGTTCATGACATTTCAGCAACAGACAATTATTCACAAAGATAGGTGTAGAGTTTCTCTTCGACAGGCTTATCGATGACAAATCGAAAATTGACGATGGGCAGCTGCACGCCGGCATCGTTGGCAATGGTCGTCTCTACGGGATCGCCGAGGACCTTTAAATCGCCGATATAGTAGAAGTTTGACCCTTCGGCATCGCTCTTTTTCACGAACAGCAGCTTCCGCGTACGGCTGTCCTGAATAGCCGGAATCTGGGAAGAGGTCAGGCGAACGCGGGCCCGGGTCATCCAACTGAACTCCTGCGGGGATATGAATCGGTCTTCGTACTTCGTATTGGCTGAAATATCGTCACACTTTTCATAGGTAACGAAGATGGGACACGTATGTCCGACGATTTGATAGCCGTTCAGCGTCCCTTCGCGGTTCGTATCGTAATTGAGAATGCGCGATACGTCTTTTCGGGAATAGCGTCCATAGCGTACAAAACCGCCGACGATATCGGGATCATCTTGAATATACAGGGATTCAAAGCGATACGTCCCATAATCGAGGACATCCTGGGCATAGGCCTTAAATTCGGCGTTCTGTTTCAAGGATTCAAAATACGGCGTCGACCGATAGACATGGTTTTCAAAAGAAAGGAGGGGCAAACCTCCGTATTTCTGCTGCGCCTTTTTGCCAAAAAATTGCAGACTTAATACCCGGGCAGCATGGTCCATCGTTTCCGTCGAAGGCAGGAATCCGTACAATCGCTCCATCTCTGCCGCAAGGTCCGCCGTCGACCACGACGGTTCGGCCAGGACATGACGAAGGATCAGGATTTCTTCGATGCGCTTCCCATTTGAAAGTTCTAGGCTCATCAGCTTCAGCACGGACCGGTGGGCCTCATTCAGCGTCGACGGCTGCGGCTCCATATACTGGGAAAATTCATAGAAGGACTCTTTTTTGGCAATGAACAGCATCGGATCCTTATCGCCAAAACGGACGAAATCCATCATCATGGGCTCTCTGCCCAAACGGCATTTCATGTCGCGATAGGCGTTTTTCAAGTCGTCTAAATCGGCTAAAGCCTTCTTTTTGTCGATGGCCGCATAGATTCGCTCCTTGGCAATGTCGTCGAAGTGGACCGACGTCGGTCCGGGCAGGAAATTGGTCTGCATCAGACTGCGGACAAAATCCTTATCGTAGGTCCGGTCGCCAAAGAGGGCAATGGGCAGCAAAAAGTTATTTTCATAGTTGCCGATGAAGTCGAGGACTTCCAAATACCGCTTATAGGGATACTTTCGAAGGCCGCGCCCCAGCTGCTGGACGAAGACGATGGCCGATGCCGTCGGACGCAGCATGATGACTTGATTGACCTGAGGAATATCGACGCCTTCATTAAGGATATCGCAGGTAAAGATATAATCCAAATAGTCACCGTCTTCTTCGGCCCTGGCTTCTAAATGACCGATGGCGTCCTGCCGTTCACGCTCTGTCGAGGCGCCGGTCAAGGCCACGGCCCGTCGGCCGTGTTTGACAAAAGCAGCCGCCAGGGTTCGCGCTTCTTCGACGCTGCGGCAAAAGACAAGGCCTTTGACGCGGTCCGTATCACTGCCGTAGAGGTCGGCATAATGGAGAATGTGCCGCACCCGTTCTTCACAGGTCAGGGCCGTAAAATCACTGTTGTCATCGAGGACCTCGCCATTGACCGTGATTTCGCTGACACCATGATAATGGAAGGGCACCAGCATATTTTCGGATAAGGCGTCGTGAAGGCGGATCTCATAGGCAATCTGGTGGTGAAACAAGGCGTAAATATCGAAATCATCGGACCGTTCCGGCGTCGCCGTCATGCCCAAGAGGAACGTTGGCTTAAAGTAGTCAAGTACCTTCTGATACGTCGCCGCTCCCCCATGATGGACTTCATCCATGACGATGTAGTCAAAGGCATCGGGAGCAAAGGAATAGAGGATGTCATCACGGGATAAGGTCTGTATCGTCGCAAAGAGATAAGGCTTGTCGACGTCTTTGTCGTGCCCTGTCAATAGACCCGTGTCGGCCGGATCGACGCCGACTTTGACGTAGCTGGCACGAGCGCTTTTGACGATGAGCTCGCGATGGACGACGAAGAGGAACCGCCGCGGCCTCAGTTTCATGACATCGAAGGCCGACAGATAGGTCTTGCCGGTCCCCGTCGCCGAAATCAACAGCCCCCGGTCTTCCCCCTGGTCACGCAGCCTCTGAATGCCCGCGAGGGCCGCCTTTTGCATAGCATTGGGCTGAATCTTATGAAAAGGCAGATACAAGCCCCTTTTTCTCGGATTCTGGCGTTTATAAATGCTTTGATAGGCCTGGATCCAATCTTCATCGACGACTTCCGCCGTATCCCATAAGGCTTGAAATTCCTCTTGTGTCTGACGGATGAGGGCCCCGTTTTCAGCCGACGTAAAAAAGACGTTCCATTCCTGATTGTGCGTCAAGGCATTGGCCGTCATATTGCTGCTGCCGATGACCATGGTATAGTTTTCGGGCCCGGCCTGAGCGCGGTGAAAGAGGTAGCCTTTGGCATGGAAGGCCCGTTCTTCGGTCACCATCCGCAGTTCTACATTGGGAAATTTCAACAGCTCCCGCAAGGCATCGGGCTCTGTAAAATTCAGGTACTGCGAGGCCAGTATCTTCCCTACGGCCCTGTGATTTTCGATGAGGGCATCCTTCAGGCAGGCAATGCCGCTCTTGGTCAGAAAGGCGACAGAAAACAGAAACTGGTCGCAGACGTAGAGCTGCGACAAGATGGTGTCGAGGACCTTTCGTTTCTTTTCTTTATTATTCGTCAGGATTTTCGGCACATAGCGCTGGTCGGCTTCGATGGTATAGTCGATAAAGCCTTCGCGCAGGCACTGTTCAAGGGCTCCGTATTCCGCCATGACTCCGCCTACTTTCCGGCTAATTTAAGCATGATCGGCACGTCCGCCGGAGCCCAGTCCAAGGTCGGCAGATCTTTTGGCGCCAACCACTTGGCGGCGACGTGTTCTTTTCGGATGAAATCAGGATTATCCAGCCGGCAGTAAAAGGCATGGAGGCTGATGGAAAAATCGGGATAGTCGTGATGGACGGTCATATAGAGGTCTTCTTCCCGGACCGATACATGGACGTCCATTTCTTCCCGCAGTTCCCGTTCAATCGCTTCGTGCTTCGCCTCACCGGGCTCGATTTTCCCGCCCGGGAATTCATACTTAAAGCTGACGTAGTCGAACTTCCCCTGTCCTCGTTCCATACAGAGGATCTTTCCGTCGTATTCTAAAATCGCTGCCACCACTTCCAAATGCTTCATCACACGTCCTTCTTTCCTCGTTTTTCCCTATTTTACCATGGTAAAGACTTTTTGCCTACTGAAAGCCGGCTTTTCCCAACAGAATCGGGATGATCCGCCAAAATCAAGCAAAGGCCTTTTCAATAGCCTCCCGAAGGGTGGCCACGCCGACGAAGCGGCAGTCCTCCGGAAAGGCACCGGGATCGACGTCTTCGAGGTTCCCCTTCGGCATGATAAAGGTGCGAAAGCCCATTTTCGCCGCTTCCTTGACGCGGCGCAGGGCCTGGGGCACGCGGCGGACATCGCCGGTCAGGCCGACTTCTCCCATGACGACGGTCCGGCTGTCCATGGAGATGTCGCGCAGGCTGGAATAGACGGCCAGGAGGACCGGCAGATCGGCTGCCGTTTCCGTCAGGCGCAGGCCGCCGACGACGTTGATATAGACGTCCTGACTGCCAAGGGCGGCACCGAGGCGCTTTTCAAGGACGGCCAGGAGGATGATGAGGCGGTTATAATCCATGCCCGACGCCGTCCTCCGGGGAACGGCAAAGACCGAGTGGGCCGTCAGGGCCTGGATTTCCCCCAGCATGGGCCGCATGCCGTCGAGGACGGCGGCAACGGCAGAGCCGGCTTGGTCGGCCGCCCGTTCCGCCAGGAGGAGCTGAGACGGATTTTCCAGTTCTGACAAGCCGCCGCCGGTCATGGTGAACAGGCCCGACTCGTTGGTCGAGCCAAAGCGGTTCTTAATGCCCCGAAGGATGCGGAACTGGTAGTTGCGTTCCCCTTCAAAATAGAGGACGACGTCGACCATGTGCTCCATCATGCGCGGCCCGGCAATGGCCCCGTCTTTCGTGACGTGGCCGATGACGATGACCGGAATGGCTTCACTTTTGGCAAAGGTCATAAGGCGGCTCGTCCCTTCGCGGATTTGGGATAAACTGCCCGGCGTCCCTTCGACAGACTGGCTGTACATGGTCTGAATCGAGTCGACGATGACCAGGGCCGGCCGCCGTTTATGGGCTTCACTTAAGATATTGTCCAAGGACGTATCGGCCTGAATGACGAGATTCGGCGCGGCAATGCCTAAGCGCTGAGCCCGTAACTTTATTTGACCGGCCGACTCTTCGCCCGAGCCGTAGAGGACGGCGCCGTTCTTATCACAGACGGCCGCCGCCAATTGGAGGACCAGTGTCGATTTGCCGATGCCCGGATCACCGCTCAAGAGGATGAGGGCTCCCGGCACGATGCCGCCGCCGAGGACGCGGTCGAGTTCTCCGATTCCCGTTTCGACGCGGGTCATATCTTCTAAGGCGATGTCCGACAAGGAGGTGGCCCGCGACGCCGGTCCGCTGCGGGCCATGCTTTGGGCCGCCTTAGGGGCCTCAGGAGCCACCTGTTCTTCTGCCATCGTATTCCACTCGCCGCACTGAGGGCAGCGGCCGAGCCAGCGGCTGGAAACGCTGCCGCAGCTGGTACAAACGTAACGAGTTTTTGCTTTTGCCATACTTTCTCCTTTGCACTGTGTTTTAGTGCGATTCATAAAAAAGGCTTCGCATGACAAGCACTGCCTTCATGCGAAGCCCTTTCATCATTCTGTCGTAAAGACGAGCTTCTTCTTATCTAAGCTGTCGACGTGAATCGTATTGCCGTCTTTGACGTCACCGCTTAAGAGCATTTCCGAAATCGGGTCTTCGACCAGTTTCTGGATAGCTCTCTTCAGCGGACGGGCGCCGTAGGCAAAATCGGTTCCATCTTTGACGAGGACGTCATCGGCGGCCGTCGTCCAGTTCAGGCCCACACCCTTTTCGCCAAGACGCGCCGTCAGCTCTTTGAGCATGATATCGACGATCTGACGAAGATCGGACTGAGCCAGGGGCTTGAAGACGATCATTTCATCGATACGGTTCAAGAATTCAGGCCGGAAGAAGCGTTTCACGTCCTCGAGGATTGCCTTTCGCGCTTCGTTGAAAGCCTTTTCTTCACTGCCGTCACCGTCACCGCCGGTAGCAAAGCCCATGACCGGACCGGACGGACGGAGATGGGAGGCCCCGAGGTTGCTGGTCATGATGATGACCGTATTGCGGAAGTCGACGGTCCGACCTTTCGAATCGGTCAGCCGGCCTTCGTCGAGGACCTGCAGCAAGAGGTTGAAGAAGTCGCTGCTGGCCTTTTCGACTTCGTCGAAGAGGATGACACTGTAGGGTTTTTCCCGGACGGCATCGGTCAGTTCGCCCCCTTCTTCATAGCCGACATAGCCCGGAGGGGCGCCGACCAGGCGGGAGACGCTGTATTTTTCCATAAATTCGCTCATGTCGATACGGATCATGTTGTCGGGGCTATCGAAGAGTTGGGCCGCTAAGGTACGGGCCAATTCCGTCTTGCCGACACCGGACGGGCCGAGGAACAGGAAGGAACCGATAGGACGGTTTGCATCTTTCAGTCCGGCCCGGGCACGGCGAACGGCTTTCGCTACGGCCGTAACGGCATCGTCCTGACTGATGACCCGCTTATGCAGCTCTTCTTCCAAGTGGAGCAGGCGCTGCGATTCCGTTTCCGTAATCTGCTGGACGGGGACGCCGGTCCACATGGAAACGACGTCGGCAATGTCATTTTCGGTCACGACGAGTTTTTCATCGTCATGCTGCTTCTTTTCCTTCTGCAGGGCCGAAATTTCCGAAGCGATTTTTTTGCCGGCATCGCGCAGGGCGGCGCATTTTTCAAAGTCTTCCCCATCGAGGGCGGCTTCTTTTTCCTTCTTGATATCGGCCAGCTTCTGTTCCAGGACCTGCAGTTCATGAGACGGCGCATAGACTTTCATGCGGACCCGTGCCGTCGCTTCGTCCATGACGTCGATAGCCTTATCGGGCAGGTAGCGGTCGGAAATATAGCGGGCCGACAATTTGACGGCAGCCCGTACAGCTTCATCGGTGATACGGGCCTTGTGGAAGGCTTCGTACCGATCGCGCAGGCCGAAGAGGATGGATACGGCGTCGTCTTCATTCGGTTCCCCGACCTGGACGGGCTGGAAACGCCGAGCCAAGGCGGCATCTTTTTCAAAATGCTTCTTATATTCGTCAGCCGTCGTCGCCCCGATGCACTGCAGATCGCCGCGAGCCAGGGCCGGTTTCAGGATATTGGCGGCATCCATAGCGCCTTCTACGGCACCGGCGCCGATGAGCTGATGGATTTCATCGATGAAGAGGATGATCGTATCGTCGCGGGAAATGGTATCCAAGATGCGTTTGATCCGTTCTTCGAATTCACCGCGGTACTTGGTACCGGCGACGATGCTGGCGAGGTCCAGGGAAAAGACGCGCTTGTCTTGCAGGCTGTCCGGGACGTTGCCGGTAATGATACGCTGTGCCAGCCCTTCGGCAATGGCCGTCTTACCGACGCCGGGAGCGCCGATGAGGACCGGATTGTTCTTCGTCCGTCGGCTTAAAATCTGAATAACGCGGCTGATTTCTTGTTCTCGGCCGATGACCGGATCGACCTTATCCTTTTTGGCCCATTCATTGAGGTCGCGGCCGAACTGGGACAAATCGCTGCCCTTTTTATCCCCGGCAGGCTCACTGCCGGCTGCGTCGCCATCGTTCATGAGCTCGCTCAAGCGCTGGGACACGAGGTCGGGATCGATATCCATATTTTCGAGGATCTGGACAGCCATGCCCGTTCCTTCGGCCAGGATGCCGAACAAGAGGTGTTCGGTTCCGACGTAGTTCTGTTCCAGCCGATTGGCTTCACGGACGGCCATTTCCATGACCCGTTTAGTGCGCGGCGTCAGGCGCAGTTTTCCCGTCGTATCGGTCCCCCAACCGACCTGCTGTTCAATGGCACGGGTAACATTCTCTGACGTCAGGCCCAGCTGAGAGAGGATCAGTCCGGCAATGCCGTCTTTATTTAAAACGAGACCGAGCAGGATATGCTCTGTTCCGACGTAGTCATGATGAAATTTCTGTGCCGTATCCTGTGCAAACTGAAGCACGGCTTTGGCATCGTTGGTAAATCTGTTGTTCGCCATGGGAAATCACTTCCTTCTGTACTCACGGAGCACTTGCTGCACCCTTTTGGCGCGTTGGTGCTCTAAGTCTTCGCCGCTTAATTCCGATCCTGCCTGAAGTTGGATCCAGGCAGGATCCGAAGCGGCCATAATGGCTTCATAAGCCAGGGGCTGCACGGGGATGACCCCCATGTCGATGCCGAAGCGAAGATCGCTGGCAAAGTTCAGCGTTTCCCGGTCATCGAGGAGCCAGGCCTGACTGAGGGTGCCCCAGGTGCGCAGCCATTTATCTTTCAAGTTATTCTTATTGTGATCCCAAACCAAGGTGCGGCAGTTCTGTTCTTCCTGCACGATCTGGGTCACGATTTTTCGCAGTTGTTCCATCGTATCGGCTTCAGTCACCCCCAGGGTAATCTGGTTGGTGATCTGGAAAATATTGCCGATGGAGTCGTTCCGTTCCCCGTAGATACCGGAGAAGGTAAATCCAAATTTCGTCGTCCCTTGGACGATGCGGTTAAAACGCTTCATAAGGACTAAGGCCGGGACGTGGAGGGTCACGCCGACGGTCAGGCCCGTACCGGTCAGGGAGGGACTTGCCGTAAGGTAGCCGAAATCATCACGGAAAGCAAAATCCAAATGGCTTTCCAAGGCATCGTCGATCTGGGCGGCCTGATCCCAAACGCGCCGCAGGTCAAAGCCCGGGGCGGCAACTTGGATACAGAAATGGTCGTCTTCATTGACCATGATCGACACGGCACCGTCGTCGCGGAGGAGAATCCCCCGATGGTTCGGCCGTTCAATATGGCCGGCTGACGACAGATGCTTGACGGCCAGTACCTCCCGTTCGAGAGGCGACAAGTCTTCAAAAGAAATGAAGCGGTAATGGCCCTGTCCCAGGGTGTTCAGTGTACCGAGCTGTCCTTTGGCTTCGTCGAGGACGGCCGACAGTTCTGTATCCGAGGCTTTATCGGGAAATACATATTTCTTTAAATTCCGATTCAAGCGGACCCGACTGTCGAGGACGATGTCCCGGAATTCACCGGTCCCGTCCTGCCAAGGACAGAGCGGCGCCATGAGCATATCGCGTACCACGGCTTATTCCCCCTTTCCATCAGCCGGAAGCTGGCGTTGGAGCGCCCGGATTTCGTCGCGGACCTTGGCCGCTTCTTCGTAGCGCTCTTCCTGCACGAGCTTTTGCAGGTGCTGGCGCAGGCGCTTAACCTGCGTTGCCGTCCGAAAGACGCCGGTCCCGCGATTCGGCACCTTGCCGACGTGCTTGCTGTGGCCGTGAATGCGCCGCAGGAGAGGCGGAATTTCTTCCTTAAAAGCTTCATAACAATCGGGGCAGCCGAATTTTCCCACATGGTTAAACTCCCCGTAGGTCATGCCGCAGCTGGCACAGCGCGGTTCATCGCCGCTAGCCCCTTGGTAATCGGGATAGGCCATCTTACGGAAAAAATCATTATCGATAATATTGACATCTCGCATATTCGAAAAGTTTGACTGTCTTTTAGCGCAGGTAGCACACAGGTGGACGTCCGTACGCTGCCCGTCTTCAATTTTGACGATATGGACAACAGCCTCGCGTTTTTTACAGGCATCACAGAGCATGGCCCTCACGTCCTTTCTATCTTCAATGAAGGTTCAGATTTTTCAAAATGTCGCTGATGACGAGTAAGCGTGAAGCCTCATCATCGATGCGGCGATAGAGTGATTCAAAGGTTAAATGGAGGATGACCGCCTCGTTGTTGGTGAGACTGCGCCTTTTCAGCAGTTCATACAGCAAGGCATCGAGGTCTTCCATGGAAATACTGACCGCCGGCAGGCGTTCGTGGAGCAATACCGGCGTGCGGTCCTCCTTCTTGGGCGTCAGTTTGATGATGCGGACGAATCCGCCGGACCCGCGCCGCGACTCGACCAGATAGCCCCGGTCGTTAGAAAATCGCGTACTCAGCACGTAGCTGATCTGCGACGGTGCACACTGCAGCTCATCAGCCAGCTCATTGCGTCGCAACACGATATCGGAATTGTTTTCTTCCAATAATTTATGTAAGATAAACTGTTCGATTTTATCCGCTAATACACTCATCGTAAATCACCTCTTAAAAAAATCGACGGGTTTAATTTTTCTTTTTGACTTTCGTATAGGTATATTATATTCGTCTTTTTGACTTTACGCAAGAGGTAAGAATGTAAAGAGTTCTCAAATTACGAAAAATAACCGCCTTTTTTCTCGCCAATGCCGCCCATTTGGTGTATGATAGATGAATTATAGAAGCGAGGTGTTACTCTTGAAACAGCGGGGACCCGGTTCCGTTTATTACTACTTTTTAAAAGAAAAGAAATTACTCCTTATCATCACCCTAAGCGGACTATGCTACAACGTCGGCATGATCGCCGGCCCCTGGTTCGACGGCCAGTTGGCCCAGTCCCTCTACGACATGTTCGGCGGCACCAAAGAGGCATCCGACATGTACGCCCTCTGCCTGATATACGCCCTGGTCATCATTGCCGTCCAGAGTCTGCGCTACGTAAAGCGGCTGTACGTCCGAAAGTTTGCCAACAACGTCAGTCTGACCATGAAGGACCTCCTCTATCAGCAGCTGGTACAGACGCCGACAGCGGCCATGGAGGGTGAACATACGGGAACCTTGATGACCAAAGTCATTTCCGACATCGACACCTGTGTCGAAGGGATGCGTAAATTCACGACGGAAATCTTCGATACGGGCGTCGTCATGGTGACCTACCTGATCATGCTCTTGGTGTACGACTGGAAACTGACCCTCTGCATCCTGGCCTTCCCGCCCCTGGCTTATTTTCTGGCCAATCGACTGCGGCGCCTGGTTGCGGAAACGGCTGCCCGCAGCAAAGAAAGCAGCGGCGCCTTGTCGGGCATCACCCTGGACCGCATCAGCAATGCCCTGACCTACCGCGTCTACGGCGAAGAAGACGTGCAAAATACCCAGTACGAACGTTACCTGAAAGACTATGAACAGAAGATGATTCTAGCCAATCTCTGGGAAAATACGATGCAGCCCATCTATAAAATCATCGCTATGACCGGCACGATCCTCGTCGTCTGGCTCGGCGGCCGCAACGTCCTCGGGGAGGGTTGGCAAGTGTGGGACATCGCTGCCTTTTCGACGTACCTCTCTTGTTTTGTCAAGATGTCCATCAAGACCTCCCATGCAGCCCGCCTGTTCAATGCCGTCCAGAAGGCCCAGGTGTCGTGGAATCGCATCCAGCCCCGGTTGCAGGCCTCCCATCCTCTGCCGGAACCGGTACCGACCTATCCGCCGGCATCGCTGACGGTCTCCGACCTGTCATTTGCCTATAACCCCGGTGATAAACCCATCTATCACGGCCTGTCCTTTTCGGCGACCCCCGGTGACATCATCGGCATCACCGGCCCCGTAGCCTGTGGCAAATCGACACTGGGCCTTACCTTCCTCGGTGAAAAGCCCCACGGCGGGGAGATTTTCTTCGGTAACCGTCCCTTAGGAAACGGGCAGACCGGTGCAGAAGGCATCGTCGGCTACTGCGGCCACGACAGTGAATTGTTTTCGGCGAGCCTCGAAGAAAACATTCGCTTCGGCCTTCCCGGAGACGTCACCAAAGTCATTGCCGAAGTCTGTATGGATGAAGACTGTAAGACCTTCCCTTTAGGGATTCAGACACCGATCGGCGAAGGAGGTCAGCGCCTCTCCGGCGGTCAACAGGCCCGTATCGCCCTGGCCCGAACCCTTTTCCATCGCCGGCCGCTCATGATTTTCGACGATCCCTTTGCCGCCGTCGACATGGCGACGGAACGAAAAATCTTCGAGCACCTGCGACAATCCTACCGGGACTGTATCATCCTCCTCATTTCTCACCGCCTGTCCCTCTTTTCTGAGCTCGACCAGGTCATTTGGCTCAACCCTGACGGTACGGCCGTGACGGCAGACCACCAAAGCCTGTATGAAACTCATGACGATTATCGGAGGCTCTACCGGATGCAGCAAGCCCAGCGAGGTGACCGCCATGACTAAGATATTTTGGCAAACCGTAAGGTCCAATGTCCGGCTCATCGTCGGCCTGTGCCTTTCCATCGCCGCTTCTATCGGCGTCAACGTCGCTCCGCCCCTCATTTTGCAGTACATCGTGGACAGCCTGGCCGGCGGCCATTTTACAGCCCTGCCCTTACTGACGGCAGGCGTCGTCTATTTTGCCGTAAACGCCGGCAGCGGCCTCGTCGACGCCTTGAAAGAAACGTTGATTACCATCTTCGGCCAAAAGATTACCCACAGCCTGCGCACGGCCATGTGCCAAAGGCTCAGCATCCTGTCGGCTCCTTATTTCGTCAGCCATGAATCGGGAGCCGTTACGTCCCTCTTCGTCAACGACGTCGATACCTTGGAAGACCTCTTTGACTCCGGCGTCGTCAGCATGATTGCCGACGTCCTGACCATCTTCAGCATCCTCGTCGTCGTCTTCCACCTCAGTCCCGGCCTGGGGATCTTATTGTGCATCGCCCTGCCCCTCTTGTTTCTCCTGACCCGCTACTTCCAACAGCGCATGCTGAAAGCCCAGCGGGACAACCGCATCGCCATCGGCCGGACGAACGAACTCATCCCGGAAACAGTCCACAACATCCGCACCATCCACACCTGCCAGCAAGAGCGCCACCTGCGGCGCCGGTACGGACAGACGATCAAGGCCAGTTTTTCCGCTATGGAGCGAAGCAATTTCTGCGACGCCATCTACTCGCCCATCGTCATTACCCTGTCGACGCTCATCATCTGCATCATGATGGCCCTCTCGGTCAGCAGCTCCTTCCTGCAGGACCTCTTCGGCATGACCGTCGGTACCGTCGTCGCCCTCATCGCCTATGTCCGCCTCATCTTCTCGCCGATTGAAAGCATCGGCATGGAGATCCAGAATATTCAGTCGGCTATGGCCGGCATCAGCCGCCTGAAAGAATTTTTCGCCCATCCCGTAGAAGAACAAGGATCCACAGCCGATTTGAATTTTACCGCCCCGCCGCTGGTTATCGACGATGCTGCCTTTAGCTACGGCCGTGAAAATGTCTTCCGCCACCTGTCCCTGGCCGTCAAGAAAGGGGAAACGGTCACCATTACGGGCCGCACCGGTTCCGGTAAGAGTACCCTGTTCAAACTCATCCTCGGCCTGTACGCGCCCCAAGAAGGCTCAATCCGCGTCTTCGGCTGCGAGCCTTCTCGCCTGGCCCCATCGGTTCGGCGCCAAGTCTTCGGCTACGTAGAGCAACAGTTCCACGACGTCGCCGGTACCATCGAAGACCAAGTGACCCTCAAAGACCCTCGCGTCTCGGAAGAAGCCGTCGAAAAGGCTCTGCGACTCGTCGGCCTGTGGGATCTCTGCACTTCCCTCCCCGAGGGACTTCACACGCCCTTCCGACAAGAATATTTCTCCCGCGGCCAACTCCAACTCCTGTCCATCGCCCGAGCCGTCGTCATGAATCCGCAAATCCTCTTACTCGATGAAATCACGGCCAACCTCGACGCCTTAACGGAACAACAGGTACTGACAGCCCTTAAGGCTGCCTCCCAAAACCGGACCGTTCTGTCCATTTCTCACCGCCTCTACGAAGCCCAAGGCGGCCGCCTCGTCGTCATGGGCACCGCCCAAAAGGGCCGTCCTTCGTAAGACACTGCCACAAACAACTCCACAGACTCACCTGATAAAGCGCTTCTCCGGATTTTGGCCCGTGGGAGCGCTTCTTGGCTTTGCAGCCGCCGGAATCGGACGACGTCAGTGACAAGACGCGCCTTTCCATCCTGGCCAAAGTCTATGAAGCCTTAGAAGAAGCACGAAAAAAAGCCAGCTCCCGGAACGTATGAATACGCGGGAACTGGCAGAAGATCTCTGCGTCCTGGAAAAAGGATGCATTTTTGAATAGGCCCTCTCAGACGGCCGTTACCCCTTATGGGATAGAAGCAAAAGGTGCTTTGTGCTGTTTTAAAAGGGATGGCGGCTACTGATTAAAGATGGTCAGTCACCCCTTCGGCGCCTCGATGGGGTCGTAATCGGCCGGTTTATCGACGATGGACGCTTCATCGACGGCAGACGGAGCCGGATCAAAACCGTCGCGGAACAGCTTGTGAACAGCTTCGATGTACGGCGGAACAATATCATCCATGAGGAGATACCGCTTGCGGAAGAGATTGCGCTTCTGCGACTTAATTTCGTCGTACTTACGGCGCTTTTCCTCAATGGGAAGGCGGAAATACCACGATTCGCTTTTATCGGGCACGGCCCCTTCCCCAATCCAGAAGTCATTGAAGTTGGTCTTCTTGGAACGGTTGCCTCGCAGCATGTGGCTGTTGGTATAGAAGCCGTCGTCAGTGATGACGTACATATCGCGGATGCCCAAGGTCTGGACAAAGATACGCATCAAATAGAGGATGAAATTCTTAGGCCGGTAGCCAAAGAGCTTCTTGGTCAGGATCTTGGTCGTTTCCAGGCCGTGTTTCGAGCCTTGGATGGTACCGATATACATGGACGGCGTACCGTCTCCGTTGTAATCGAAGCGGAAGTTAAAATGGTAGATCATCTGACCTTCATGATAGAGATAGAGCGACAAGAACCCTTCTTTTCGCTGGCCCGTATCAAAGATGAGCCGCACTTCAAGGGGCATGGACGGATCGTCAGACGTCCAGAGCGTATAGCCTTTGCCCCAATAGATTTCGCGGATGACATCATCGGAAAAGAAGGTCCGCAAAATCGTGAAATGATCCTTCAAGGCGTCGAGGCGTTGGCGCATGGTCGAATTTTTGAACAAGAAGACCCGGGTCATGACTTCCTGGAAGTCCGGGTCATGCTGCTCAAAAAAGCCTTGCATCGGCTCATAATGGTCAAAGAAATCGTACAATTCTTCGAACAAAGCCCGATTAGAGACCGCCCTTGCAAAAAAAACGACAGCCCGCTTGTTCTCTTGAAAATTCCGAGGTCCGTATATAAGTCGCGACAAGTGCCAAAAATAGGAAATACTACGCATGAAATTCCTCCTATCAAGTACAATCCAATAGACCTATTATACGGGCAGGCCGGCGGGCTGTCAATTATTCATGTTTTAAAAGAGCTTATAACCGTCTTAAGATGTCCGGCGATACGTTGGACAAATCATGAACGCCGGTAATCATCATGGCATCCATGATTTCCCGTTTCAAAGCATCTAAGTAGAGCTTGACGGCTTCAGCCTGGCCGCCGATAGCGGCGATGGCGACAGGACGACCGATGAGGACGGCGTCGGCACCGAGGGCCAACATCTTAAGGACGTCTTCCCCATGGCGGACACCGCCGTCGACGAAGATCGTAAGACGGCCTTTTACAGCCTTGGCGATTTCCGGCAGGACGTCGGCCGTTCCGACCATACCGTCGAGGATGCGGCCGCCGTGGTTGCTGACGACGATGCCTTTGGCACCGGCATCGGCACAGGCAACGGCTTCTTCAGGAGACATGATGCCTTTTACGATAAAGGGCAGGGACGTCGATTTGACCAGCTCGGCAATGTCACTGGCGCTCTTAGGGCCGACGGGCTGGCCAAAGATATGCATATTGATCAGCGTCGACGCATCGATATCGCTGGCAACGGCAAAGGCATGGGCCTTTTCAGCGACTTTTATCTTTTCAATGATCTGGTCGTTGCTGCGCGGTTTGATCGTCGGAATGACCGTTTCTTCCCGTTTTTTCGAAGCTACGATCCCCGATTCAAACATGTATTCCATGCCGCCGTCACCGGTAAAGCACAGGGTGCCGGCATCGAAGGCGCCTTTGGAAACGGACTCGTTATAATCCATTTCAACCGTAGCCGGGTCACCGGGGACCTTGGAATTGAGGATGACGCCGCCGACGGGAGCGACGAGGACCGGCATGCTGATTTCTTTACCGAAAATCGTAACCGCCGGATTGGGGTCAAGTTCACTGTCCATACTGCGCATGACCAGGCCATATTCGGCCAGTGCTTCTACGTTGCGCAGGAACGATTTTGCCGTCCGCAGACCGCCAAAGCCGGGAATCATCCCCTTACAGGCCTTGCCGTCGCATTCGGGACAGACGAAGCAGCCCTTCATCTTTTTGCGAGCGAGTTCGCGAGCTTCTTGTAAATCCATAGAAAAACCCTCCTTCAGTTTATAAAATATATAAAAAATTTAAATAGTAAGCAAAAATAACCGTTTTCAGGACTAGTCTTCCCTTGTTTATCCCAATGATAAACAAATTTCATACGAGGCTGCTGCCAGCGAATGTAACGCAGCTGCCGCGGAGACGTAAGGTGCTTAACGGGTAAAGATTTTATTAAAAGCCCGTGTCCTATAATTCTGCTCCAGCATCCTCACATGAGACAAGAAGGCCGGATCGTCAAAATACTTGGCTCCATAGGGACAGGATTGGACGCAGCGCTGACACTTGATGCAGATGCCCGTTACCCGGTCCGGCCGGTCCTTATCGATGGAACCCATAGGACACTGGCGGGCACAGAGGCCGCAGGACGTGCATTTTTCCATATCAGTCTTAGGGACGGCCTTTAAGAATTTCGCCGGCTGCCCGTCTTCCCCTTTAGGAATATAGTAAGGGGCTTCGGCATCGCCGTCTACGACCAGGGAATCGGTCGGCCGATTTTCTCCTTGAAGGAAGTGAACGACGCCATGGGCCAAGCTCCTGACGTCAGCCAGGTCATCCTCATCGGGACGGCCTGAGGCCAGTATCTTAGAAAAGGCATGCTGGGCGACAAAGGCACCGGCACCGACGAGGTTGAAATCGTTTTCCTTTAAGATGGCACAGAGTTCGGCCAGGGAATTGTCAAAGGAGCGGTTGCCGTAGGTCACCATGGCGACAGCCGGCGTTTTTTTACCGAATAATTTTTCTCTGTACGTCGGCATAATCTTATTGGGAAGCTTTCCGGCGTAGGTCGGCCCGCCGACAACGACGAGATCCTCCGCGGAAAAGCGATGTGTCTCTTTTCGCTCAGCCGGAAGGTCCAAGGATATCGTCTCAAGGGGCACCTGAAGGGCCTCGGCCACCTGGCCGGCAAGGGCGCAGACGATGTCCTTCGTGTGACCGGTCGGGCTGAAATAAACAGCATAGACTTTCTGAATCTTCAAATAAATCCCTCCCAACACGAGGAACGATAAGTTGTATACCTCCATTATATAGAAAACAGGCGCTAAAGTCACTGACTGCGCCTGTTTTCTTTTTATTTTTTGTGGTACAATCAAATCCGTAATTGACGACGAAAGAACGAGGTGTCTCATGAAAAAGAAAGTATATGCCGTCCGGAACGGCCGCAAGACGGGATTATTCATGTCTTGGGATGACTGCAAAAAACAAGTCGATGCCTTCCCGGGGGCTCGCTATAAAAGTTTTACCGATGCCGACGAAGCCTGGAAATGGTTGAACGGTGAAGACGTACTATCGGTTCGAAAACCGGTGCGATCAAAGGCTCCGACCTTAAGACCGACGACAGCGTCCCTGCCCTCCGATGAGGACCAGGATTTTGTCATCTACACCGATGGGTCCTGCCTGCGCAACCCCGACGGTCCCGGCGGCTGGGCCGTCGTCGCCCGCAACGTGGCCACAGGCGAAGTGACCGAACTCTCGGACGGCCATCCGTCGACGACGAATAACCGCATGGAGCTTCAGGCGGCCATCATGGCCCTGCGCTTTGCACCGGAAGGCACAAAAGTCGCCCTCTATACGGACAGTCAATATCTGAAAAACGGCATCACTAAGTGGATGGTCAATTGGAAGCGCCGCGGTTGGAAGAAAGCCGACGGCCAGCCCGTCTTAAACCAAGGACAATGGATGGAACTCGATAAGCTCTACGGCTCTCATAAAGTCACCTTCCACTGGGTCAAAGGCCACGTCGGCGTCGCCTTAAATGAACGCTGCGACCAACTGGCCAAGGCCGAAGCGATGAAATATCGCTGAGACGTCAGCTTACGGCACGGATGAGGTTAAAGACCTGCTGAGCCGTGCGGGTCATGTTGCCCATAGCTGTGTCGCGGTCCATGGCTTCCTTTAAGGGCATGGCCTTATCGACGATGGAAAAGAAGGCGTCGATGCCCTGCCGGTTACACTCGCCGGCATCTTCCGTCGTGCAGCCGGCCAGGGCGATGACCTTAGCCCCGTACTGTTTGGCAAGCTTGGCCACACCGATTGGGGCCTTGCCCATGGCCGTCTGGGCATCGAGGCGGCCTTCGCCAGTGATGACATAATCGGCATCGGCGACGACATCGGCTAATTTAATAGAATCGAGTACGATTTGGATGCCTGAACGAAGGCTGCCTTTCAGATACGCCAAGAAGGCAAAGCCCAGTCCGCCGGCCGCTCCGGCACCGGAGGCCTGACTGTAGTCTTTTCCCAAATAGGCTTCGGTAACGGCAGCAAAGGAACGGCTGGCCTCATCTAAAGCTTTGACATCGGACGCTGACGCCCCCTTCTGAGGGCCAAAGACAGCGGCCGCTCCTAACTCCCCATATAAGGGATTGGTCACGTCACAGGCGACGTCGAAGGTGCATTCTTTTAAGGCCGGCAGAACATGACTGTCGTCGACGGAGGCGATGTCCCCTACGGCAAGGCCCCCGGTCCCGACGATTTGTCCTCCTTTATCGCGAAAGACATAGCCTAAAGCCTGGAGCATGCCGACGCCGCAGTCACTGGTCGCACTGCCGCCAAGGCCGATGATGAAGTGGCGGATGCCTCCTTCCATGGCTTTGGCCATGACCTGGCCGACACCATAGGTCGTCGTATAGAGAGGATTGCGCAGCTCTTCCGGTACCAAACCGAGACCGGCAGCCCCTGCCATTTCAATGACCGCCGTTCTCGTCTCGGGCAAATATCCGTAGGAACAAGAAACATCATTTCCCAAAGGACCCTGAACGACGGCGCTGCGAAGCTCCCCGTTCATGCCTTCGACAAGGGCTTCGACGGTCCCTTCTCCGCCATCCGCCAAGGGTTTGACGACGATCTGTACGGGCTGGCTTCCATAGGCTTTACGAACGCCGGCTTCGATGGCTCTCCCGGCTTCGACCGACGTCAGACTATTTTTTAATGAATCGATGGCAATGACAACTTTCATATTCCCCACTCCTTTATACACTATGAGTTATCTACATATTTATTGTGCCTCTAGTGTAACAGAGGAGTTTTTTCATTTCTATGTTACCCATACCAAGAAACGCTGCCATTTTTCGGTTTTAGAACCATGGCAGCGTTGCGATATACAGGGTGACGGCATCGCCGAAAGACCGCGGGTCGAGACCCGTCGTCTCGGCGATTTTTTTCAGCCGGTACTGGAGGGTATTCTTATGGATAGAGAGGATGTCTGCTGTCTGCTGAATGGAAAGGTTTTGCCGGTAATAGACCTGCAGCAAATGAATTTCACTGTCCGTCAGGCCCTGGCAGACATCCTGCCGATAGCGGCGCCGAAGGGGTGCGCTCAGGCTCTGCAGTAAAAAGGCCAGTTTCATGTCGTCGGCATGGACACTGAAGACCTCTCGGTCGGCCGCGGCCTGAAGGGCTAATTTGGCAAAGCGATACGATTCATAGACGTGGTGAAAAGGCTCTTCCGTCCCGATCCCGACGCGGACAGACGGATAAAACTGCCCCTTCCACCGGGACAGCCGCTTATCCCAAAGAGGATAGATATCTTGCGGTATGATGAGCACGAAGCTGTCGGGATAGATATAGGTAAAGAGGGAAATACGGAGTTCCCCGCAAGCTGTCGTCATGGCCTTGCGAAAATCGTCGGCACGGCCGGCCCCATCCTGCCAACGAAAGACGGCTGCCACATAGGAATGTTCCGTCAGTTCGGGCCGTTCGTCAGCCATCTGCTGCATCGTATCCCGGTCATGATAAATAAGGGCCATGACCTGGCGGCTGCGGTACTCCTGTTCACTGAAGGCTTCTTCATTGAGGCCGTATTCTTTAAGGAATACTTCACAGATCTTGGTCAGCAAAAAACCGTACTGGCTGACGACTTCCGGTTCACCCGTAATACCGATGACGCCGAGGACTTGCCGGTCCATGATAATCGGGTAGTTGACGCCCTTACTGACACCATCTTCCGGTCGGTTCTCATGAACGGTTTGAACCTGGCGCAGCCTGGCTGCCGCTGCCCCCACTTTATGATACGTACCTATCCGTTTCTCATCGGTACTGGCCATGATGCGGCCGTGACGGTCGATAAAATTGATATTCCAGCCGATGACAGCCTTCGCCGAATCGACGATTTGCTGAGCCAATTCATCGGTAATGCGGACCTTCATGTCCCCTCACCTTCTTCCGATACGGCCGGTCAGGACAGGGCTACGTCCATGGCCATCATCACCGTAAAGCCCAGGGCAAAGGACAAGACGCCGATATCAGAGTGCTCGCCGGCCGACATTTCCGGAATCAATTCTTCGACGACGACATAGCACATAGCGCCGGCTGCCAAACTGAGGAGATACGGCAAGACAGGCAGGATAAAAGCCGTAAGAGCGATGGTAATGACAGCCCCGATTGGTTCGACGATACCGGAAAGGACACCGCCGATAAAGGCCTTATGGGATCCCATTCCGGCCGACTTCAAAGGCATGGAAATGATGGCCCCTTCGGGCATATTCTGGAGGGCAATGCCGAGTGACAAAGCCAAGGCACCGGCGGCACTGATACCGGTCTGATCGGCGAGGAGCCCGGCATAGACGACGCCGACGGCCATCCCTTCAGGGATGTTGTGCAAAGTGACGGCCAAGACCAGCATCGTCGTCCGCTGCAAATGACTGTGCGGCCCTTCGGCCTCTTCACTGTACATATGAAGATGAGGAACGAGGCGGTCCAAGGCCAAGAGCAGAAAGATCCCCAGCCAGAAGCCGACGACAGCCGGCACGAAACCAAAGCGGCCTAAATGGGCCGATTCTTCCATGGCCGGAATGAGGAGACTCCAAATCGAGGCGGCAATCATGACGCCTGAGGCAAAGCCCGTCAAACCACGCTGAACCTGGTGATTCAATTCCCCCCTCATGGCATAGACGCAGGCGGCCCCTAAGGAGGTC
This sequence comes from Megasphaera massiliensis, assembly GCF_036305205.1. Lineage (NCBI taxonomy): Bacteria > Bacillati > Bacillota > Negativicutes > Veillonellales > Veillonellaceae > Megasphaera > Megasphaera massiliensis. The sequence continues at coordinate 13,934 of NZ_JAXIXE010000038.1, read as the reverse complement.
CCGGCAAAAGGAATTAAAATGCCAATAATGGCACTGTTCATTGTACTGTCCATAGTAAAACCCCTTTCATTTCCTATATTTTTCCTTTCATTTTACCTATCTGCGGCCCTCCTGTCAATGACCCTAAAGGCGTTGAAAATGGGATTAATCCGCAATTTCCAGCCGTTTTCATTTCGCTCGGCTCGGCGGAAAGGAAATCACAAACGGGACAGCAAAAAAGACTATAATCATCGTGACGGGTGCAACAATAAATTATAGTCTTTCCTGACTTCGATTATATTACGTTGTAAAAACCCAAGTTTCACCAAAGATGCAAATCGCTATGGACAAGGGGCTTGAACACTTCGTCTCATAGGCCTGAATATCCCTCGTGGGAAGCCCTGGTTTTATCTGAAAGCTTGGATTTAGGTTACTATTCACTGGCTAAGGCACTGTCACCGGTAATCTTGCCGGGAAGGACCAAAGACAAGGCCATGCACACTAACGCCGGTGCCAGCCAGCCTAAGCCGCTGTCCCCTAAGGGCAGTCCCTGAATCAACGTCCCTGCCGACCGGACACCGAAGAACTGATAGGCGATGTCGATGGCCGATACCATGCCGGCTGCCGCTGCGGTGCAGCGCATGCCTAACTTCGACAGGCTGACGAATTTATTGAGAATGGTCAGCATGACGACGACGATGGCAATGGGATAGACGAAGAGCAGCAAAGGCAGGGTAATCTGAATGATCTGGTTCAGACCCAAATTGGCTAACAGGAAGCTGACGACACAGATGAGGGTGACGTACTGCTTATAGGACAGGACGGTAAATTCTTCGGCAAAGAAGGTCGAAACGGCAGCGATGAGTCCGACCGTCGTCGTAAAGCAGGTCAAGGTGACCATGACGGCCAGGAAGGCCATGCCGACGGTGCCGAAAATCTGGAACGACGTCTGGGATAAGACGTAGGCGCCGAGGTTGACGCCAGGGTCGGAATAGACCGACTGGGGAATGGGAAAATGATTGCCGAGGAGGGCCAGCCCCAGGTACAAGCAGCCCATGAGGACGGCAACGGCGGCGCCGGCCATCCAGACACTGGCCATGTGTTCCTTTTTCGAAGTGAACTGAATCCGCTTCAAGGCGCCGATGGCGATGATGCAGAAGGCAAAGGAAGCCAGGGTATCGACGGTATTATAGCCTTCGATAAAGCCGGTGCCAAAGGCCGAGGCCGCGTATTTTCCCATGGGAACCGCTTCCGACGGCGTCGTATAGGCGATCATGCCGACGATGATGATCAGAATGATCATGACGACGAAGATCGGCGTCAATACCTTGCCGACGCGGTCGAGGAGTTTCGACGGCGTAATGGACAGCCACCATCCGCAGGCAAAATACAGGGCCGTAAAGATGGCCAGGGGTATCATGCCGTCACCGGTAATGGGCAGGATGCCGATGGAAAAGGACGTCGCTGCCGTTCTGGGAATGGCCATCAAAGGTCCAATGGCCAAGTACATCAACGTTAAAATAATAAGAGAAAATAAGGGCGAAATCTTACGATTCATTTCGGCTCGGAAGCCTCCGGGATTAAAGGTCCCCATGATGACGGCAACGACGGGCATGCCGATGCCGGATAAGAGAAAACCGAGGATGGCCGGCGTGAAAGCCTGACCGGCCTGAAAGCCTAAGGACGGCGGGAAAATAAGGTTCCCGGCGCCAAAGAACATACCGAATAATAGCAATCCAACTTGTGCTCCATTTTTGAACATAAACGGGATAACTCCTTTCTGAGTAGACATTACCTCCGTCTATTTTAAAGTTTAAAGCTGGCGCTGTCAATTATAAAGTATGCATCACAAGACCCTTGTTATTTCAGAATTACATTACCCACCGCTTGGGCGACGAGTGCTTCCCCATTCGGTTCGGAATGGAGCATGTTGAGATACATACAGGACAGCTGAGCTTCGGCATAATTCTTGAAGTAATTGAAGGCTGCACCGTTGCTGTCGCTGTCGCTCATGCCGTATTTCTGAACGGCGATTTTCTTTAAGAGGGCTGATGTTTTCTGAGCAGACGGGGAGCTGAGGACCCAATCGTGGTCGCCGAGGTGAACGATATAGCCTTCCTGACGATGCGGTGCCGGAAGACCGTCGCCCATCTTATTGAGGGCGCCGTAGGCAATGGGATCTTTCTGAGCGATGATGGCCGCCGCTTTGATCCACGATACGACGTCGGCTTCCCCTTTGGCATCGTTCGGTGCGCCGTGGGCACAGGCCTGAGCGACGACTTCTTCCGCCGGCAGGCTGCGGTACATCGATTCGGCAATGGACAGGACGTGATGAGCGCCTTGACCGGCAATGGTGTATTCCTTTAAGGACGAGCCGTCGGCCTGCCACTGGAATACGAAGGGTTTCATGATATCGTGGAGGAGCTGACCGGCTAAGGCAATGTCAGACTTCACGCTGTAGCAGAACACTTCTTCATAGGTACGGATGATGCTTTCCGTAATATGGACGTTGGCACTGACGTGGGTGGACAGGCCGCCCGGATAGGGATGGTGGCTGCCGTAGCCGCTGCCCGGTGCCGTCATGAAGGGCTGTACCTTACCCGAGAAGGGCGGCAGCAGATGCTGGACGTCGATTTTTCCGGTATCGATAAGACCGGCTGCTGCCAGCTTCGAATAGAGCATGCTGATGGACGAAGCCGACGTATATTGCTGCATGAACATCGGCGTCGGATGTTGGATCATGGTCGTTACCGTATCGCGCAGCCAGCCGTCTTTCAGTTGACGAGCCTGTTCCAATATGTAAGAATAATTACGGGTAACCAATTTCGATGCTTTGGCACAGACTTCGGCGTCTTTCGGCAACTGGCTAAACGATACGGGCGTCAATTCTTGTTTTGAAAGACTCGACCCGCTCCCTTTCGCCAAAGAAAGCCCGGGCATGGAGAATAAGGCCGCACCTACAGCCGTTCCTGCAGCCATCTTCAAAAATGTCCGTCGTGAAAAATTATGTTGTTCCATGGTATAATCCCTCCTAAAAGTACAAACTAAGGACAGTATAAGTCCGTTTTGTATAAAAAATGTATATGCTGAGAAAAGATAAAGAAAAAATAAATAGCGAGGGATAATTTTACAAAAAAGCGATTCTTTCTTTACCCAAAGGCCACATTTTTTACCTATACTGATAAAAAAAGCAAGGAGGTTTTTCTTATGTTTGGTTTAGGTGTTCCTGAATTAGTCCTCATTTTAGTCATCGGTCTGGTCATCTTCGGGCCGGGCAAACTGCCCAGCATCGGCAATGCCCTCGGCAAGAGCCTGAAGGAATTCAAAGAAGCCGTCCACGAACCGGCCGCTGCCAAAGAAGACATCAAAGAAACGGTTTCCGAAGCCGTATCGCCGGCGTCGACTGACAATCATGGAAAGTAAAGAAGCCGTCATGCCCCTCACGGGGCATCTGTCGGAACTGCGCCGCCGCCTCATCATTTCCATCGCCATGCTGGCCGTCGGCATGATTCTCAGCAACTTTTGGCTCGATGAGATCATGGCCTTTCTGTCAGCGCCGGCAGGAAAGCTCTATTTTATGAAACCGGCCGAAGCCTTTTTCATCTATTTCAAAGTCATGTTAACTGCCGGCGCCATCATCACCGCGCCGGTTCTTTTTTACGAATTTTGGGCCTTTTTGGTCCCGGCCTTTACGACCCACGAAAAGCGCCTGCTCTTCTTTTTAGTGCCGACGTCCTTGAGCCTCTTCCTGTCGGGCATCGCCTTCTCGTGGTTCATCGTCCTCCCCAGGGGGCTCCAGTTTTTCCTCAACTTTTCGTCAGATGCCGTCCAGCCCCTGCTCTCCATGGAAAGCTACCTCAATTTTGTCTTCATGCTGGTCTTGCCCTTCGGCCTCATCTTCAACCTGCCCTTGGTGCTCATCGTCTTGGCAAAACTCGGCCTCATCAGCTCGGACATGCTGGCGAAAAAGCGGAAATACATCATTCTCCTATCCTTCGTAGCCGCTGCCGTCATCACGCCGACGACGGATATTTTATCGCAGTGCCTCTTAGCCATGCCCATGATCGTCCTCTTAGAAATCAGCCGGCTGATCATCAAATACGGCCTGCGGACCTGACAGACTCATACCCCTTCAGACTGCCCTTACGCGGCAGTCTTTTTTTATGGTATACTAAGGGCGAACGTCGTACAGACGAATCCAGATAAAAGAGGCATTCCCATGGAAAAACATTTTGATATCAACGAAGAGGGCTACAGCGTCCGCTGCCGGCTCTTCGTTCACGACAGCCATAAAAATGAACGCACCTTCGACCACGTAGCCATCGTCACCCACGGCTTCGGCAGCAGTAAAGACACGGCCGGCACGGCCCACTTTGCCGAACAGCTGACCTCGAAGTATAAAGATTTTGCCGTCATCGCTTTCGACTGGCCCTGCCACGGTGAAGACGCCCGCAAAAAGCTGGCCGTTCCCGAATGCATGACCTATTTGACCTTGGTCACAAACTATGCCAAAGACACGTTGGGCGCGAAATTCCTGTACAACTATTCCACCAGCTTCGGCGCCTATCTCACCCTGCGCTACATCCTCGAAGTCGGCAATCCTTTCCGAAAAATCGCCCTGCGCAGCCCCGGCGTCAACATGTATGACAGCATGAGCAACCATATCGCCGAAGAAGGCTTCGCCAAGCTCAAAAAGGGCAAGGAAATCCAAGTCGGCTTTGAACGGAAAATGAAAATCGACCAGGCCTTCATGGATGATTTAAAGAGTTTTGACGTCAATGACCACGAATACTTCGACGTCGCCGACGACATCCTCATCATCCACGGGACGAAGGATGAAATGATTCCCATCGCCTTATCCCGGCAATTTGCCGAAAATAACGTCATCGAATTCTACCCCGTCGAAGACGCCAACCACCCCTTCCAAAATCCCAATCATATGGCCCTGGCCATCCATAAGATCATCGAATTCTTCCAACCGGAATCGTAATAATCCATCAAAAAAACGACCTGTTGACGAAAGCATCGTTCTTTCATCAACAGGTCGTTTCGTATATCATCGTCTTTTAAAAGGAACCTCCGCGGCCGCCATGGCCGCCTCCGCCTCCTCCCAGATTGAAGCTTCCCGGCCCGCTGTCATCGTCATCACGACGGCGAGGTTTGGGAATGCGCTGTACCGTGAGGAATAAGAAGGTATCGGTCTGCTCAGACAACTGGAAGCTGTGCGAATCAAAATAGGTATCGGCAGCCGTTGCCCTTCGGACGTTGCTCATCCTCATGATGAGGTAGCTGCGGAAGATCATGGCAGCCAGCGCGGCCAAGACAGCCGCCGTCGCCAAATCCAGCCATTGATAAGCATCGTCCTTATCATAGGCCTTGCCCTGATCGTTATAGTAGGCCAAGAGCTGGCCCGACGAATGGGCATATTCCTCGAAGGCCTCCATGTAATTTCCCTTCTTTAAGAGGGGCAGGACGGCATCTTCGATATGCTTCAACCCATCCGTATCGCTGACCTTGTCGCGCATGGTACGGTCCGTCACGATATACCACTGGCGCTGGTCCATGGCTACCACGAAGACCATATTGCCATTTTTTCCATCGCCGTACTGCTCATCGAGGACATGGTCGGCATAGTCACCGATTTTCATGCCGTGCGTCGAACGAACGATGTAAACGGCCAGGCGCACATCGTAGGTAAAGTTGACGTTCTTTAAGGACCTCTCCAGTTGGCTTTGCTGCGACTTCGTAAGGACGCCGGCCTGATCGACGACATTGGGAACGCCTTCCGCCAGGGCCGTCCCCATGAGGATCAAAAAGGATAGGACCAACAGGGCCGTCCGCATGATAGTTTTCAACACAAGACTCCCCCCCTTATATTGGCCACGGTTTACCACCCATAATGGCGTGAACAATCAGATAGAATACCGGCAGCGTAACCAGCATGGCGATCAGAAAAGCCCAGTAGGATTTCACCTTATCATAGGGCAGAGAACCGACGAAGCGGCCCGTCTGGCCGTTCATCATAAAGGTATAGGGCTTGTCCTGATAGCGCGTCGTCAAGATCCATACCGGTGCCATAGCGTATTCCACCGAGTCTTCATCTTTATGGACGAAGCCCCCTTCGAAGGAGCGGCGCTGATGATTGACGACGGTATTGCTGAGGAGGTCAAAGGAACTTTTCTCTAAGCGGGAATCGGCCCGAGGCACGGCGGCTTCGGCATCGACGTCGTACTTATCGGCTAAGCAGCCGGCAAAGTAGGCCGAGTTAAAGGGCACGATTTCGCTGTAGTCAAAGGGCTCGATACTCTCCATATAGAGGTCATTGATTTTCTTACTGCCGTCGACGGGAATCCGGTTGAAAGTCAGCTGACCGATGCGGTCGCACTGATAGACCCTTGTCTCGACGATGCGTTCATGTTCCGTCTCAAGATACGAATCGTCTTCAGCCCGAAAGGAGGCCGACGCCGTAACTTTGGCATTGAACAGCCAAAAAGGGACGTACATGGGCTGAACGTCTTCGATGCGGTTGTTCACCGTAAAGGCCTTGGGAAGGAGCCAATGGCCTCTATAGAATCGTTTCAAGGCCGCCACGGCCTCGTCTTTCGTCTTTTTAAAAGGAATGATGAAGTCGGGCCGCAGCATCCCCGAAAAACGACTGGGAATGAGGGTCGGATTGCCGCAATAACAGCATTCGGTAGCCATCGTATTGTCATCGCAGACGATTTCAGCCCCGCAAGAAGAGCAAGTATAGCCCTTCAGCCGGGCCGCTTCCTCATCGCTCCATTCGTTGCCGGCCTTTTCGGTCTGCCACTTAGCCTGTCGGGCCGCATCGGCTTCAGCCGCCAATTGTTCCTTTTTCGCGTACAGCCCTTCGAGTATGGCGACATCGAATTTCGTACCGCAGTAGTCACAGGTGACAGTCTGCGCCTCGGGCTTAAATTGAATCGGCGCCCCACAGTGAGGGCATTTATAACTGACTGACGTATCGGCCATGGGAATCACCTCAATCTTCAGGTTTCTTCGTACCGCAGTTCATGCAGAATTTCCCCGTATTCCCTTGTTGGCCGCAGGACGGGCAGGTCCAGTCCGGTGATTCCACCGGTTTAGGCTTGCCGCAGTTGGTGCAGAATTTCCCTTCGTTGCCGCTGTGACCGCAGGACGGGCAGGTCCAGGAAGCAGCAGGTTCCGGTTTCGGCTTCCCGCAGTTCATGCAGAATTTCCCCGTATTCCCTTGCTGACCGCAGGAGCAGGTCCAGCCCGTCTCCGCTGTCGGAGTCGCTGCCGGTGCTTGAGCCTGTTGGCGGGCCGCCAATTCCTGAGCCAATCCGGCACCGGCCTGACCGGCCATATTCATGCCCATATAGCCCATAGCCGCGCCCATGGCACCTTCGTTTCCGGCAGCCGTCCGCATAGAGTCCGCCGTAGCGTCGACCAAGGTCCCCAGTCCGATATCGGGGCGGCCCATGGTCATGCCCATCTGAGCCTTCTGGATCTTTTCTTCATCTTCTTCATTGGCCTTGACACTGTTCATTCCCATGGAGACGATTTCAATGCCCCGCAAATCGCGCCACTTCGGCGATAAGACGTCGTTCAGGGCCTGCGTCAGTTCTTCCGTATGGCCCGGAATCTGCGAGTAGTCGATGCGCAGGGCCGACAATTTAGCAAAGGCCGGTTGGAGTGCCGTAAGCAGTTCCGATTTCAGCTGGCTGTCGAGACGGCTGCGGTCATAAAAATCCGCTTCATTGCCGGCAACATTCGTATAGAACAAGATGGGGTTCACCATGCGGTAGCTGTACTCGCCAAAACAGCGCAGGCGCACGAGGAGCGCAAGGCCCGTCGTATCGTCATAGGTCTTAAAAGGCACTTCACTGGGCGTACCGTACTTATTGCCGATAATTTCCTTTAAGTTGAAATAGTATACCCGTTGGTCCTTTCCGGCGTCGCCGCCAAAGGTAAAGCGTTCCTTCATCTGCGACAGGAGCTGATGCAGCATTTCGCCTAAATCCCCGGCGTAGTCCCCGGAAAAGATAGACGGTTCCGTCGACGTATCGTAGGTATATTCCCCTGATTCGGCACAGACTTCGACGACCTTCCCCGATTCGACGATCATCATGCACTGGCCGTCATTGACGGCAATGCGCGAGCCGTTGGAAATGATGTTGTCTTCGCCTGACGTATTGCTGCTGCGGCCGAACCGGCTGATTCGCTTTTGGCCCTTAGCCATCAAAATCGTTTCGTTCAGGCTGTCACAGTAAAAGAACTCTTTCCACTGGTCGCCCAAGACACCGCCTGCGGCGCCGATAGCTGCCTTAATTAAGCCCATAAGAAATACCTCCTACATATATGTGATATTATTTTAAACTACTTTTATGCTTCAGCCAGCGGCGGCTGCCGAAGAGCAGGACCGCCAAAAGACAGACCATCAGACAGACGGCTATCAGGCTGTGGGGGTTAAAATGGATGAGGTCGTAGCCCAGCCAGACTTCCATACAGACGGCGAGGATTTTCCCGGCCATGGTCGCTGCACCGTGTTCGGCAAAACCGATGCGGCTCAGGGCTGCAAAGGCCGTGACGACAAAGTTGGGAGAATAGGGAATGGCCCGAAAGAAGAAGACCAGCTTACAGTCGATTTTCCCGTTGAGCTGCGACAACCATCGGCTCTTATCGACTAAGGCCTGGGCCTTATGCCGAAAGACGTAGCGCATGATGATGAAAGCCAATACGTTGCCGATGACCTGCCCGGCCCAGGAGATGAGAATCCCCGGCACGAGGCCGAAGAGGATGCCGTTGACGGTGACGAACTGGACCGACGGCAAACCGGTCATATTGGTCAGCACGATGAGCAGGATCATGATAAAGACGGCTACGCTGCCAAAGGACGAGATATAATCGGTCAGTCCCGGAATATCATGCTGCAGCGTCAGCTGCCACAGGGTGCTGTAAAAAGACGGCATAAGCCAATGAATGGCCAGACAGATGCCGACCAGCAGTACCAAGGTCAAAGGCTTCATCAAATTGGCAATCATCGTTCGATTCATAACAGGTTCCACTTCCCATAATCATAGATTCACGCTTAATTTCATTTTATAGCAAAGAAGCTAAAGGCACAAGGCAAAAACAGCATTTTCCCGTAAGAGCAGCCGGTTCCCATCGCCCTCGGTGCCAAGAGTCCCCGGAACTTTTTCAAGGATAGAGGACGAGGCGAACGTCCATGTCATGGTGTCTTAAAAAGTCACGTACAGCCTTTCGAGCAACGTCTAAGGCTTCTTCCTTGGGATAACCGAAGATACCTGCTGAAATAAGGGGAAAAGCGATAGACTTACAATTCGCTTCCGCGGCCAAGCCTAAAGCCGTCTCATAACAGCTGTACAAGAGTTCCCTTTCGCCTTGCCCTCCTCCCTGCCAAACGGGACCGACCGTATGGATGATGTATCGGGCCTTCAGGCCATAACTCTCGGTAAGGACCGACTGCCCTGTCGGACAAGGAGCCTTGGCCAGACATTCTTTTTGAAGTTCATCAGCCCGCGTCCCGACGGCGCGGAAAATAGCCCCGCAGACGCCGCTTCCGGCCAGCAATTGAGAATTGGCCGCATTGACGATAGCGTCGGTGTCCATGGTAACGATATCGCCGTGAACGATTGAAAAAGCCATAGAAATCACTCCTTTTAAAAAGTATCTCCGTAGGGAATATTGAACTAAACAAAGAGGACTGCCGCTCGAGCGGCAGTCCTCTCTCATTCATGCTCCGGCCGTCGAACTGGCAAAGCTATGTTTACTATCCAACGGTACGGACTAACAATCTTCGTCCCAGGCGTTGATGACGACCGGTTCCGTTTCCAGCATGGCCGTCTGATCCGGGCTGAAGTGGCGGCGGTCGATGACGGCTTCATAGACGTATTCTTTAAAATACTTGGCCGAGCAGACGAAATAGCCCTGATCGCCGACGTCTTTGCCCCAGGAATTTTCGATTTTCCAGCGGTCGGCTTTGCCGTCGCCATCGAAGTGGACGCCCGTGAGCAGCATGGCGTGCGTCGCCGAACTGCTGCCGTACTGCAGGCGTTCTCCCTTAGGCATGTCTGTCGAAAAACCGCCTAATAAGGCTTCATACTGAACGCTGTCCGGATCCCAGACCCCGTCTTTTCGAGCCCCGAAGGCACCGGCATCGCAGGCAAACCACACGGCCTGGCCAGCTTTCAGCTGTGTGATGCACAAATCTTCCAGCTCTTCTTGGGACAGGTGGAGGGCTTCCATATCGGAGCCGGCCATATTTTCAATCCCATGGAAGCGGATGAGGCGATGAAGGGGCTTATCCGGCGTCGGTTCGTGGATGACCGGTACGTAATCGCGAAGGGAGATGCCGACGTACTTTTGGTAAAACTCCTGCGGCGTCAGATTCCGTTCTTCGTGATAGACCTTGTCCTTGTCGCGATAGGCGAAGTCAAAGGTCTGGACGGGCTGACCGAAGGCGATGCATTCGGCCTTATAGATTTCAGCCAACATTCCCTGTTTACGTCCATAAGGATCTTTGCCGGCCAGGACCAATTCCCGCAGCTCCATGGCGTCTTTGCGCAGGAGGCGGTTCATCATGGCCACGAAGCGGTCCGTATGGTCCGACTGGTACGATTCGGGCTGGACCTGTTTAGGAACGACGCCGTATTTTTCGATGAGGTCTACGGCTTCCGTCCAGTAGCCGCCGTCGGTCATGCCGCGCAGGACATACTGCATAGCCTGTCCCTTGATCGGTTCATGGGCATTTTCAATGACCATTTCCAAGAAGTTGTTTGCTTTTTCTAATTTGTCATAAAAAGAGAGGTAGTTCTGTGACAGTTCAAAGCTGTCGAGACGGCAGGTTTCAGCCACCTTTTCCCGGAGGATATTGAGGGCCGCAAAGAGCCAGCAGCGCCCCGATTTCTGTTGGGCCGTAATCCCTCGGGTCACGACTTCGACGGAAAAGGCGCCTTTTAATTTCGCCCCCGCTGCGGGAACGTAGGAAAGTTCCGCCATATCGGTCTTAGCCAGGGCCGAATGGAGGACCTGAGCTTCTTTATCGGATGCATAGGCCTTGTGAAAGCCCTGTAACAAGTCTTGCGTAATTTCTTTCATGGTACCTCCTATTTCTGTAACGTATAAGCCCGTTTGGCGATTTCAATGACCGTTTCGCAGGCTTTGACCAAAGACTCAATGGGCAGGTATTCGAAACGGCCGTGGAAGTTGGCACCGCCCGTAAAGAGATTGGGGCACGGCAGGCCGCGGAAGGAGAGCTGAGCCCCGTCGGTACCGCCGCGGATGGGAGCGACTTCCGGCGTAACGCCGACGGCTTCCATGGCCGTCTTAGCCAGGTCGACGACGTCCATATGACCGTCTTCGATTTTTTCCAGCATGTTATAGTAGACGTCCCGTTCGTCGAGGTCCACCGTCCCTTGGCCGTATTTATCGGTAAAGAGAGCAGCCATCTGCCGCAGGAAGGCCTTTCGCTGTTCAAAAAGTTTCCGGTCGTGGTCGCGGATGAGGATGTGCATCGTGCACGTTTCGACGTCGCCGTTCAGTTTATAGACGTGGAAGAAGCCTTCATGGCCTTCGGTGTATTCCGGTTTTTCCCCGGCCGGCAGGAGCTGCTGCCATTCAGCGGCCATGGTCAGGGCGTTTTTCATCTTGCCCTTGGCATCGCCGGTATGGACGCTGCGGCCGTGGAAGGTAATGGTCCAATTAGCAGCGTTGAAGTTTTCATATTCAAGACCGCCCAATTCGCCGCCGTCGACGGTGTAGGCAAAGTGAGCGCCGAATTTTTCGACATCGAACAAGGCAGCACTGCGGCCCGTTTCTTCGTCCGGCGTAAAGCCGATGCGAATCTTGCCGTGCTTCACGTCCGGATGTTGGATCAAATATTCGACGGCGCTGACGATGGCCGTGACGCCGGCCTTGTCATCGGCACCGAGGAGGGTCGTGCCGTCGGTGAACAAGATGTCCTGACCCTTATATTTGAGGATTTCCGGGAAGGATTCCGTCGAAAAGACGATGTTCTTTTCTTCATTCAAGACGATATCCTTGCCGTCGTAATTATCTTTGCGGACGACCTTGATGTCCTTCCCCGAGGCATCGGGGCTGGTATCGACGTGAGAAATGAAGCCGACGACGGGGCCGTCGACGCCGTTAGCAGGCAAGGTGGCCATGACGTAGCCGTGTTCATCGATGGAAACGTCGGAAAGGCCGAGGCCTTTCAATTCTTCGGCTAAGGCTTTGGAAAAGACGAGCTGGCCCGGCGTACTCGGGCAAACGGCGTCATTTTCTTCGTCCGACTGGGTATCAAAAGAGACGTATTTCAAAAAACGATTGATCAATGCATCGCGATGGAGCATGGTAACACTTCCTTTTCTGTACTACAATATTACGCCTCTATTATAACAAAAAAGAAGGATCGCTGCATTAAGGCCCCTTCAAGCCCTTCTGTGCAATCCTTCTTTCAACATCCTATGCCATCGCTTATAATACTTTGACTTGCTGATTCTTTTCGCCGAACTGTTCCATCAAGAGGTGCTTAATGGATTCCCGATCGGTCCCCTTTTCTTCTTCCTGCTTGATTAATTTATAGGCTCCGAATAAGGGCGACGGGCCGATTTCAGAACTGAAGAAGCCGATGCCCTGATTCCAGGCAATGAGTTCGAATACGTCGTCTAAAGCCCTAGAATCGATGCCGTGGATATAGGCTTTGACCAGTTCCCGCACAGCCTGGCGATGGCGGCCGGCACCGACGGCATTGGCCAGGGACAACATGAGCCGTATTTCATAGGGTAGGTAATGGCGTTCGTCGTTCCACGTTTCATCCCAGAATTCGACGGCAATGCGGCCCAAATTCTTATCGATGATGGGGAAATTCAAGAGGGCTGCCGGACCGAAGGGCTTCTTCCCCGATGCCGCCTTGGCTTCACGGCGATAGAACCAGATGTGGTATTCATGAGGCTGTACTTCTTCGACATAGTATTCAAATCCCCGGTCGGTCATGGCTTCATAGAGCGGGTACGGTTCAAAACTCTGGATGAGGTGCAGTCCGCTGCCGGCTTCAACCTGGTCGGCCTGTTTGAAGAGGCCCTGGGAAAAGTTGCCCTTCGCCTGACGCAGATCGATGACCTTAAACTGTTCTTTTTTATCTTTCCATTCGTTATACATAGGAATACCTCCTGACGCAATCTCTTATCTTCATAAGCTCTCGCTTGATGATCTTATCCTACCAGATTATGTACAGGAGGTATGTTGCTTTTCTAACGCTTTTTGATTTTTATTTTCAGAAATAAAATTTCTGTCGGAGCGAGCTGACCCGAGCGGATGAAAACAGACTTACCCTCAATCTTCCTCCGATTCCACCAGATCTGATTGGCTCTTTGCCCTTGACAAGTCGTCCCTCATCCATGTCAGCCAGCGAATATCCTTGCTCAGTCGGTACTGCAGGAGGTAGCCTTCGTAAGAGGTCAATAGCAACCGCGACATCCCTTCCGCCTTCCCTTCCGGCACCCCCGACTGACGAAGGACGGTTTGAAACAAGACCCGTATCTTTTCCAGTCCCTGTAAGAAGGCTGCTGCCAAATCCGGTTCGCTAAAGGCGATTTCCATGCCCAGCACCGAAAAGGGACACCCATAAAAACGGCCTTCTTCGGCCTCCTGTATCATAGTCGCTGCGACGCCTCGTATAAAAGGTTCCCAAGCTCCTTCCCGGTCGGCGATCTCTTCCATCATCCCCAAGACCCGTTTTTCATAAAATTCCGCAGCTGCAAAACCGACGTCTTTTTTACGCTTGAAATAAAAATAGAATGAGCCCTTGGTTGAACTGCTACCCGTCAAGTAGACACTCGAAAAAACATAAATAGATTTTGTTTCTGCCACCGGTTTCCGGTGGCAGTTTTTTATGCTGCCAGCCAATAGCTGGCATGTTTTTCCATTGGCGTTACTACTCCCAGATTTCT